>JBFGZE010000006.1:0-80743 GCA_041586955.1 Bacteriovoracaceae bacterium | reverse complement strand
GGTATATGATGAAAGACATTTATTGAAATGATTATATCAAACTTTTGTTCTGGAAAAGGAAAGTTTGAACCATCAAAAATCTCAAACTGGCAGTTTTCAATATTTAATGATTTTGCCAAACGAACACTTTTTTCAGAAATATCTGTGCCGTAAATTTCAGCGTCTTGGAAATACTTTCTGAGAAACTCTAAATGAGTTCCAGAGCCACAGCCAAAGTCGAGTATATGGGCAGGAGTAGAGGATTTGTTCTCAAGTAATTGCTTAAGTTTAATAATTTTATATTCAGCAAAATATTTGTGGTCTGCACCCGTAAAGTTCAAAGACTCCTTCATTATCTCAGAGTAATCATCTGCAAACTTGTCAAAATTATCAAGATTGTCTTTATCTGTTGTCATTATGCCACATCCTTTATCTTCGTATTTAAATTTTCGGATTGTGATTCTAGGCCTATTGTTCGGTCGACAATAAAGTTTGGTCTATTCTTTACTTCAGAGAACGTCCGGCCAATATATTCACCTTGAATACCCATAATAATCAGTTGAACACCTGACATAAAGAACACAACAAATATAGTACTGGCCCACCCTTCAATAATATGGTCGGTGTAATAAAATTTGGCAAATATTGTCCAGCACATTCCTAAAAAAGACAGGAATGTGAAAAACATTCCAAGGTATGAGGCAAGCTTAATTGGTTTGGTTGAAAATGAGGTGAGACCGTCGTAAGCAAGTAGAAATAATTTACTGAGTGTAAATTTTGGTGTTCCTGCAAAGCGAGCGGATCGCTCATAAGCAAGTCCAACCTGCTTAAATCCTAGCCATGACCTAATTCCTCGAACAAAGCGATTTTTTTCTGGGATACTATTTAAAGCTTTGACGACTCGAATATCCATGATCGAAAAATCTCCACTATCGAGTGGAATATCGATATCGGATAAAAACCTGAGAATTCTGTAAAACGATTTGTAGGCGATTCGCTTAAAAATATTTTCTTTTCTCTTTTTTCGAACAGCATAGACAACATCATATCCTTCCTGCCATTTTTCAATAAACATAGGAAGAACTTCTGGCGGATCTTGTAAATCCCCGTCCATAACAATTACGGCATCGCCACTTGCATACTCCAGTCCCGCTGATATTGCTTCCTGATGGCCGAAGTTTCGTGAAAGTTTCACGAGTTTAATTCGAGTATCAATCCTTGCCTGTGACTTAATTATTTCTCTCGAGGAATCTTTTGAGCCATCATCAACATAGAGAACCTCAAAATCTGAATATTGTGAGAGCACTTTAGTTAACCTTTCCGTCAAAATAGGAAGATTTTCTTCCTCATTAAAAATAGGAATTACGACCGAAATTTTTACGTTTTTCTTTTTCATAATAGTCTTTTCGGTCTCGTCTATATGAACCTTAGAGGCAAGAACTTGACGCTTTGACTCAGGAAAGAATGACGCAAGAGGTTGTCGGTGAAAGTCACCAGTGAGTGATGCTAGGATTAGGGCCATGGCGGCCCTTTGCTTTTGTTGATTTCCTTTTGTCTATTGGGTTAGCTATTTTCAGGTACTTAAGCATCAAATCTGTCTGTTTTTCTTCTTTGACAAGTCTTTATTGCCTCGTATAAGATGCCGTTGGTGGCTGAGGATATGGCAAAGGTTTCTGGGTGAACTCCGCCAGGTCGGGAACGAAGCAACGGTAGCCATATGCGCCTTGTGTTGTGTACTCAGCTGCCACTTTTCTCTTTTGGCATGCTTGTAATTTCTTTGCTAGACTCACGTAAAATTAAAGGAAGATAAATGACCTATCGCGTTTTAGCCAGGAAGTGGAGACCTCAAAATTTTGATCAAGTTATTGGACAGGATCATATTACCCGATCCCTCAAAAATGCCATAATCAATAATAAAATAGGCCATGCTTATATTTTTTCCGGTACTCGAGGAATTGGAAAAACTTCTATTGCTCGTATTTTTGCCAAGGCCTTGAGATGTGAAAACCGCATCGATCAAAGTAATGCTTGTGGGGATTGTCCGAGTTGCCTTGATTTTAAATCGGGTTCTTCCATGAATATTTACGAGATTGATGGTGCCAGTAATAATAGCGTCGATGATGTTCGCGATCTTATTTCTAAGATTCAAACCTTACCTACTATTGGCCGTTATAAAGTTTATATTATTGATGAAGTTCATATGCTTTCAGTGAATGCTTTTAATGCACTTTTAAAAACATTAGAAGAGCCGCCAGAGCATGTAATCTTTATTTTAGCGACGACTGAACCCGAAAAATTATTAAATACAGTTTTATCTCGTTGTCAGCGTTTTGACTTTAGAAATGCCAGCGTGAGTGTTTTATTAAAGCACCTTAAGGATATCTGTGAAAAAGAAGATATCCAATACGAAGATGAAACTTTTTTAGAAAAAATTTGTGTTCTAGGGAATGGCTCTGTTCGGGATACCCTATCACTCTTAGATCAGGTGTTATCCTATTGCTCTGATAATCTTATTACTGAAGATGTTCTCAATATGTCTTTGGGACTTGTCGATAGCACGAAATTAAAGAGCTTATTAACAGCAATGATTTCTTACGATGGCCAGAAAGCAACGGAAGTTTTCCGGGATATTATTCAAGGAAATGTCTCCCTTGATAATCTTATACGCGGCCTTTGCGAAGAGATCTATTTATTAATTCAAAATAGTCCAGAGACTTCTGATAAAGCGGAGTTGATGTGGATTTTTGAAACCCTAAACCAGGATTATAATTGGGTGAAAGAGACTCCTCTTCCTCACCTCTCCCTCGAGTTATTATTACAAAAAATCTCGTTACGAGGATCATTCTTTAATAAAAGTAAAAAAAAAGTAAGTGAATCCGAGAATGTTCAAAGTGAAAAAACTCCGGTCGAAACCGCGCCAATAGAAGAGGGACCAGATACCACCCCTATCTTGACATCTCAGCCTATTCAAAAGGTCTCGATAGAAAAGCCTTTGGCCGAAAATCAGGAAGTTGAAAGAGCTGAAGCTGAAACAAGGCCTGTAGATGAAGTTGAAGAAATTGAAGTCAAAGAGTCCCAAGCGGAGCGGCCAAAGACATGGGATGGTTTCTTAGATTTCTTGCGAACTATTGCTCCCGCTGCAGCTTCTAATCTTGAGCAGGGTAATATTATTGGCATACCTGAGTTAAGTCATGATGGTGTGCGGGTTCGCTTGGCATTTGATTCAAAGAATAAAGTCTTTTTTGATTATTTAACCGAGACAGAAATTACACAAAGGATTATCGGCTTTTTATCCACATTTTTTGAATATGAAGTCGATCAGGTCAAGTTGAATATTGATATGATTGATACGGAAGAAAAGAAACGAATTAATTTTCAATCGAGGGCCGACATTGAAGAAGAAAAAATACAAATAGAAAACGAAAATAGACGGGCTGAGTTACGCAATCACCCGATTATTAAAGAGGCGGAGGAATTATTTAATACCACTGTCGATAAAGTAAATTTGACCTCAAAAGGGAGTTAGAAATGGCGAAGAATATGAATAATCTTTTAAAACAAGCTCAGCAAATGCAGCAAAAAATGGGCACGCTACAAAAAGAATTAGAAGCGAGAGAACTTGATATCTCTTCAGGTGGCGGCATGATCAAAATTAAAATCACTGGTAAGCAAGAAATTCTTGAATTCAAAATTGATAAAGAATGTGTTGACCCTAATGATGTCGAAACATTAGAAGAATTGGTTCAAACTGCTGTTAATCAAGCTGTTAAAGAATCTCAAGATATGGTTTCTGAGGCAATGTCAAAAGTCACAGGTGGTTTAAGCATTCCAGGTCTGTTTTAGGAGTCTTGCTTGAATCTGCCGGTTAATATTGAAAACTTGATCGAGGAATTCTCAAAAGTTCCAGGTATCGGCCGTAAAACGGCCGTTCGTTATGTTATGAATTTAACGAATTGGGAGAAGAATTCATTAGAAAGTTTTGGCCATGCGCTTTTAAGTCTTACTACTCTGAAAAAATGTGAACAATGCGGATTTTTTTGCGAAGAGAGAACTTGTGAAGTCTGTAATAATCCTAGACGCGCGGAGTCTTCCACTTTATGTGTAGTGGAAAATGTGAGTGATTGTTTGGCCATCGAAAATAGTGGAACCTACCAAGGTCTTTATCATGTATTAGGCGGCGTTTTGAATCCCCTTTTGGGAGTCGGTCCTGATGAATTATTCTTATCGACATTAGTGAGCAGGTTAAATTCTGGCACCGTTAAGACAGTAATCTTGGCCATTAACCCTTCTGTTGAAGGTGATGCGACCTGTTCCTATTTACGTGATATCATCTCTGATGACGTTGAAGTTGAAAGAATTGGCTTTGGTATGCCAATGGGTGGTAATATTGAATTTCTAGATTCTTTAACAATTTCAAAGGCCTTGGAAAATAGAAAAAGGCTGTAGGGAATAAATGGATTCTTTAAAAGACAATTTTAAACCATTGATCGATCAATTTAAATTGAGTACTCAGCATATTCTTGTATGTCGCAAAGATGGCATTCCATTAATGACGCACAATATTGACAATAGTGATGGCCGGGGAGCTCTTGTTGCAGGAGCTTGGCAAGCTATCGAAGCTGTACTTGAATCAAATCAAAATAGAGAGATGCGACTGTCATTTGATAGTACGGAATCAGGGGTCTATATATTGCCCCTAGATGAAGAACTTAATTTCTACTCCGTGATGATATTTGAAAATATAATGAATCCGGGACAACTTAAGAATCAATTTAGGCTTTTCCGTGATGAATTGCGGACTCACCTTACGGTTTTGGCCGAAGATATTAACGATAACAAAGTACTGTTTGAAAATATAACAGACGAGGAAATAGACACCCTATTTTCCTTTTGAGGTATAAAATATGTCTTTCATTAATCACCAAAAAAAAGAGATCAATTGTAAAATTGTTTATTACGGCCCAGGCCTTGGTGGAAAAACGACAAATATACAATATGTTTATCAAAAAACGAGTGGTGATTCCAAATCTGATATTGTGACTCTCAATACAGATAATGAAAGAACATTATTCTTTGATTTTCTTCCTCTTGACTTAGGTGAAATTAGAGGCTTTAGAACTCGCTTTCACCTTTATACAGTTCCAGGTCAGGTCTTTTATGAGGCCAGTCGTAAACTGATTCTTCGCGGTGTCGATGGCATTATCTTTGTCGCCGATTCCCAGGTGGAAAAGATGGAGGCCAATATTGAGAGCTTTAAAAGTTTAGAAAATAATTTAACTGAACAAGGTTATGATATTGAGAATATTCCATTGGTTCTTCAATGGAACAAAAGGGATCTTCCTAACACTTGTCCTGAGGAAGAATTAGAGAGGCGTCTCAATAAATATGATAGCCCGACCTTTTCTTCTCGCGCTATTACCGGCGAAGGAGTTTTCGAGACTCTCAAAATGATGAGTAAATTAGTTTTAATGAATTTAAAATCAGGTCTTTAATCTAGCGAACCAATATATTTTAAGAAATAAATATGGGCCAAAAGCAAGGCCTCCTGTGGGAAGGTGCTTGAGCGATTTCCAATTAAATGATGCCCTTTTAAGATTCCCAAATTTATCGAGTTAAAATACTCAGGGTAGAGAGCGCGATCGGCTTCCACAATACCATCATTGATACTTTCCGTTGGAAAAATTAATTTTGTGAGCACCATCCAGGCATGACTTTCGTACCAGCTACTTTCAAGTGCCAAGGCACTATAGAAAATATTTGGAGGCAAGTTGGGGTAATTTTCCTGAAACCAAGTTTCTAATTGATTGGAGCAGAGGGAGTCTTTCAACTTTTTAAGGACTTTGACGACATTACGTTGATGTTTAAAAGGGGAATTTTTAACATACTCAGAGAACCTATCAAGGTTTTGAATCCAAGTACTATTGGTGTGATTTGAACCAAGAATGGGCGTTGCAATCGTGGATAGCCCGATAATATGATCTGCGAATTCCTGGTATTGACTTAAATAATGGAGAGCATCAAGACCACCTTTAGAAAAAGCAATAATCCAAAGCTTTTCAGTGGGGTTTTCTTGGATCAATTCTTGGATTTGGCGGTGAATCATTTCACAATTATGGTCACATGACTGAGCACCATGGGTTTTAATTACGCTATAGGGAATTTGATAATGCTTATTAAGAAATTGAGCGGCCCTTTCAAAGGCGGCTTTAGAAAAAACTTCGTTGAAAATCCCAGAAATTAAAAGGATGCGGCCATTGATGGGCGGAACCTTAAGAGTTGTTTTATAGTTATCGAGAAATTGTTCTTTTTCAAATTCTTCAAAAATTATTTTAAAGATATCGGAATGAGAGGCCTTCATGGGGTCGATACTCTTGTCAGAATTAAGAGCATCGATGACAAGCTGGGTTTCCATGCTATTGGACCGAGGAGCTGATGGTATTTCAATATTGGGAGAATAAAATAGCTTTGCAAATGTTTGGGACACCCAGACAGATGAGTTGAATCCTATTTTACCTAAATGGAGGGCCTCATTAAGACTTGGGTTTTTGATTAGTTCATTAGCGGCGTCGCGCATATCATCAGTAGAATGTTGTAAGGCCTGGCCAAATAGCTTAATGGCCTTTTTGCGATTCAGATTCATGACGTTTATCCTAGCACCCATAGACAGGAATAAACACATTGCACCACGTTGTTTTTTATGATATTTCCTTGATCGTTTGAGTCCAAAAGGAGAAAGAAGTGGGTGAAATTGCTTTAATTGGCGGAAGTGGTCTTTATAATATAAATGGTGTTAAAAGAGTTCAGGAGCATGTCATTGAAACACCTTTTGGTGCTCCTAGCGCGGAAGTCATAGAATGCGAGCTTAATGGACAGTCTTTCTTTTTTTTGGCGAGACATGGAAAGGGCCATACTAAATTGCCGCATGAAGTTAATTATCGTGCCAATATTTATGCATTGAAAACGCTTGGCGTTAAATACCTTTTCTCAGTTTCCGCCGTTGGTTCATTAAAAGAAGAACATAACCCCAGAAAATTTGTTTTACCAAGTCAGTTTATTGATTGGACTAAAGGCCAAAGGGCCAGAACATTTTTTGGCGATGGTGTGATTGCTCATGTAAGTGTGGCGGAACCAATCGATCATCAATTACAAAATATTGCCAGATTGGCCTGTCAAGAGGCCGGCATCACACATTCCACTGGTGGAACTTATGTTTGTATTGAGGGTCCTCAATTTAGTACTAAGGCGGAATCTGCAATTTATCGGAATTTTGGTGCTGATGTTATTGGAATGACCAATGTTCCGGAAGCCTTTTTGGCGAAAGAAGCAGGTATCGCCTACGCAACGATTGCCATGGTTACAGATTATGATTGCTGGAAGGATGAGCATTGCAATGTTGAGGAAATTTTGAAAGTGATGAGCGATAATGGCCATGCAGCTCATCAATTGGTGCAAAAGCTAATCCCATTAACCCATGCCCAGAAGTTTGATGTGGATACAGGAAATAGTCTTGGGATTTTAACGCCACTTGATTCTCTTTCAGATGAGAAAAGGCAATTGGTCGAATTACTTTTAAAATAGGTTAAATTATTGTGAAGCAGTATGGCGCACATTATTCCGTGCTAAAAAATGAATGTCTTAGTTATCTTGCGAGTTCAGAGGGCAAGGGGCGGATATTTGCGGACCTGACGTTTGGTGCAGGTGGTCATAGTTTTGCAATTGTTAATGAAATCGAGAACTCGTTTTTATTTTCCTGCGATCAGGATCCCGATGCCATTGCTAATGGCCGTAAAAATATCACAGAAGCTCAATTGGATGACCGTCTATGTTTGATCAAGTGTAATTTTGAAAACTTTCCGACAGAAGTCGTAAAATTTTGGGAAAAGGTCCAAGAGAGATCGCCTTCGGTACAAATGGATGGGATTTTAATGGACTTGGGTGTTTCTTCCCATCAATTTGATGCTGTTGAAAGAGGCTTTAGCTTTAGAAATGAAGCCCCTCTCGATATGCGCATGGATTATGCAGATGATAATAAGGCCAGTGCTGCTGATGTTGTAAATAATTATTCTTATGAGGACCTAGAAGAGATCATTCGAGATTATGGTGAGGAGCGATTTTCTCGCCAAATCGCGGAAAGAATTTGTGAAACACGTACTAAAGGGCCGATTCGTACGACCAAAGATTTAGAGGACATTATATTCCACGCTTATCCTAAAAAATTGCGCTTTGGGAAAACCCATCCGGCAACGAAAACCTTTCAGGCCTTGCGCATTTTTGTCAATAGAGAGTTAGAAGTTTTAGAAAAGGTATTACCTCTTCTCACTAATATGCTTGCACCGGGAGGGGTGCTGTGTGTCATAAGCTTTCATTCTCTCGAAGACCGAATCGTGAAACACAGTTTTAAATCCTTAAAAAAAGAATTTGGTTTGGAAATTTTAACAAAAAAACCAATTATCCCCACAGATGAAGAAATTTCTGAGAATAAAAGGTCAAGAAGTGCTAAACTAAGAGTGATAAGGAAATCAATGACCACGCCACATCCAGGGAGGGAAAATGGCCGTCGCAGCAAAAAGAATTCGCAAGACTACAAAAAAGTCTGACTTTAAAGATAAATTCAAAACCTTTATTCTCTCGGCCAATATCTTTCCATTGTTTTTAAGCTTCCTTGTTATTTCAATATTATTTGTCTTGTTTAGAATGAAAGGCGTAGAATTAGACTATAAAATTAATGGCATACAAAAAAAGATAGAAACTGTTCTAATAGAAAATAAGGAATTAAAGGCACAAAGGGCAAGAAGCTTGTCTATTAAGAGTCTTCGAAAAATGGCCAAAAAGCATGGCCTTAAACAACCTAAACAGAAACAAATGATTGTGATCCCGTAGATGGATGAAAATAGAAGAAAACTGAAAATTATTTCCATAGGCTTTGTTATCGCTTTTTCGATGGTGCTAATTAAGGCCTTTAAGTTACAGGTTGTGGATCGAAAAGATTTGATCGCACGCTCACAAGACCAAATTCTAAGAGAAAGAAAAATTTATCCAAAGCGTGGATCAATTCTTGATCGTAACGGTAACCCACTCGCTATTAATATCCAAACTTATAGTATTTTCGCTATCCCTAAGAATCTCGCGGCGGTTAAGGCCGATCTTAAACAATTGGCCAGTATGATTCCTAATTTAAATTATGCTGATTTAATCAGGCGTTTAGGGAAACGAACACGGTTTACTTGGTTGGCGCGCAAGGTAACGCTTAATGAAAAACAAGTCTTGGCAATTAGGGCGATGAAGGCCCGCGGCATACATATCGAATCTGTACCTAAGAGGCTATATCCAAATCATGAGTTATTAGGGCAAACTCTGGGCTTTGTAGGGATTGATAATGTCGGCCTTTCTGGAGTGGAATATTTTTTTGATGAAGAATTACGAGGAAAGCCTAAAATTTTAAAATATATAAAGGACGCCAAAGGGCGACCGGTTAAGTTTGAAACGACTTTTAAAAGAGATGATGGCCATGAGGTCGTTTTGTCATTTGATAAAGATCTTCAGGCATTTGCAGAAAAGGCCCTCAAGGAAGCCGTAATCAATTCACAAGCAGATAAAGGCGGAATTGGCATTATTGATGTTAAAACAGGCGAAATTTTAGCGATGGCCAACTACCCTACTTTTGATCCCAATCAATATAATAAATACGGTCAGTCTCATAGAAAATTATCGTTTATTTCAGACCCTTTTGAACCGGGTTCAACATTTAAAACTTTTACCATTGCATCGGCCCTGGAAAATGGCATTGCAACCCCTGATACCAATTATTATTGTGAGCAAGGAAAGTTAAAGGTTGAAGATCATATTATTAGGGAGGCCGAGTCCAAGAAGAAATATGAATGGCTATCGGTGGCAGAAATTTTAAAATATAGCTCTAATATCGGTACGACTAAGATTGCTTTCAATCTCACTTATCCCAAATTAAAAGCAACATTAACAGAGTTTGGTTTTGGGAAAAAAGCTGGGATTGAACTTCCTGGAGAATCGCGAGGAATTTTTAATTATTCAGAAAATGTCTCACCACTTAGCCTTAGTAATATTAGCTTCGGTCAAGGTGTGGCGACAACAGGTCTGCAAATGCTTTCGGCCTATCAAATTATTGCAAATGATGGACTTTACCTCACACCAACAATATTAAAAAATGGGAATAAAGAGAGGGAGCCAGTTAAGGTACTATCACAAAAAACGGCCAAGAAAATTCAACGAATGTTAATTGACACGGTTGAAAATGGAACAGGTACCAAAGGAAAAATTCCTTATTTTGAAATTGCCGGGAAGACTAGCACAGCGCAAAGAGTTCGGAAAAACGGCGGTTATGAAGGCTATATTTCGGGGTTTATTGGATTCCCGGTGAATGCTTCTAAGCGTTTTGTTGCTTATGTTTATATCGATAATCCGACTAAAGGTTCTTATTATGGTAATACTGTAGCAGGCCCAGTTTTTAAAAAGGTTTCTCAATATATTCTTTATAAAAATAAAGATTTCAAATTGGCAAAGTTTGACGATGAAAATAAGAATATAGGCAACCAATTTGATTCGATAAAAAAAAGAAGCAGTAGTTGGCGCCGTTCAGGTGAGGGCCTCGTTCCTAACTTTATCGGATTGGATCGGCGCTCTGCGCGAAAATTGGCCAAGAATATAGGAGTTGACCTTGTCCATAAGGGAATTGGTGTCGTTAGTCGGCAACTTCCAGCCGCTGGTAACGTCATTAAAGAAGGTAATAAAGTTACACTAATTTATAGCCCTCCACAGTTATGAAAAAAATATTTGATCGAGATGAGATATTAAAGCTATTTTCTGAAAATCCGGCCCTAGGGATCACGACGAATTTGCAACAGGCAAAGAAAGAAGACGTTGTCCTCTATAACTTAACCACTCCAGAATCAATAAACTTATTTCATAAACGCTTAAAGCAGGCGAACCCTTCTTATATAATTGTTAATAAGGAAATAGATGGATGTCATGATGAGCGTATTATTTCTTATCGTGGTGACTTTAAGGAACTTAAAAAAAGTATTGCCGAGCAGCTTTACCCATTAAAATCAACTAATAAATATATTGGCATTACAGGGACAAATGGCAAATCCAGTACGGTAGATCTGGTAAGACAGATTCTCGGGTTGGCGCAATTAAAAACCATTTCAATGGGAACGATGGGTGTTTTTTCCTCGGATGGAAAAAGTTGGGGCTCATTCTCGCTTACCACACCAGATATTATTGAATTTCATAGATTTGTGCATCAGTTTCAAAATGACTATCAGTTTTATGTTTTTGAAGTGAGTAGTCATGCTCTTGAGCAAGATCGCCTCTTCGGTATTAAATTGGACTACGCCGGTTGGACTAATTTCACCCAAGACCATCTCGACTTTCATGGAACGATGGAGAATTACTTTCAGGCCAAGTTGAAGATAGCTCGCTTACTTAAGAATAGACCTTTGATGATTAATAATCATAGTAATCTTCTTCACGAAATTAAAAAGGAAGTGACCAGCTACGAAGTTGCCGATGGAAGTCTTTTAGATAACATTGAAGTTCCTTCCATCTTTGAATGTGGGTTTATGCGAGAAAACCTCATTCTTGCCACAAATATGATCGTTAATCTTTTGCCGGGCATTGAACAATTAGATTTTAAGAGTATTAAAGCGCCCCTTGGACGGATGACACTTTTAGAGAATAATAATCACAAAGTTATGGTCGATTATGCCCATACTCCTGATGCCCTTGAGTGCTTGTTGAAAAACGTAAAAAATATTTATCCTAAGCGAGAGATTATTTTAGTTTTTGGTTGTGGCGGAGATCGGGATAATTTAAAGCGGCCAATAATGGGTAAAATTGCCCATGAATATGGTAATTATCTTATCATTACCAATGACAATCCGCGTACAGAGGAACCCCAGAAAATACTAGATCAAATAATAGCGGGGATAGAGGGTGCAAATTATAAGATCGTGCCCAGTAGAGAAAAGGCCATTAAACTAGGGCTCGAAAAATTGAGTGATGCAAGTATTCTCATTATTGCTGGTAAAGGTCATGAAGATTACCAGGAAATAAATGGGATCAAGTATCCTTTTAGTGATATTGAGATAGTGGAAAATTACTGGCGAGGTATTGATGATTGATAACGACCTATTCTATTCGTCAAAACTAATAATTAAAATTATTAATAAGGCTTCTTTTTCCGAAGCGGATATAAGTACAGACAGTCGGACCATTGCTGCCCAAGATATTTTTATACCATTGGTTGGTGAATCATTTGATGGCCATCAATTTATTAAGGGGACTATTAAAAATGGTGTGAAAGTCATTGTTTGCCACGAAGCTTTCTATTGTCAAAATCAATCCGACCTGGGCAAGGATGTGACTTTTGTTTTAGTGGAAAATACCATGAGCTTTTATCAAGACTTGGCCCGCCTCAAAATTAAAAAACTAAAAGAAGCCGGCCTTAAAGTGATAGGTATTACAGGCTCTAACGGTAAAACAACAACTAAGGAATTATTATTTCAATTATTGTCGTCATTAAAAGTAGGTCGAGTTTACACCAATGCGGGAAATTTCAATAATCAAATTGGATTACCTAAAACCATATTGGATATGCCCAACGATACCCAGTATTTAATTTCAGAAATGGGTACGAATTATTTTGGAGAAATTGAAATTCTCGCGTCTATTGCTCAACCCGACTATGGCATTATCACCAGTATTGGAGAGGCCCATCTCGAAAATTTCAAAGATAAAGAGGGTGTCCTGAAAGAGAAATCGTGTTTATTGGATTGGATCAAAAAGGAAAGCGCCTCAGGATTCCTCATTACCGATTTTGACTGTCCTCCACTTGATCAATACCTTAATGACCCACAGGTTTTTGGTATTTCAGAGGTTTTCCAGGGTGAACAGGTATATTCCTTTGAGAAAGAATTTAAATCACTTTCTTTCAATAAAAAGAATTGGAATATTGATATTGCGCATATTTTTGGGGTTCACAATAAAAAAGATTGCCTCATGGCCTTAACCTTAGTGATCAAATTATTACCTGAATTAAGTGAGCAGGCCTGTGCCAACCTTGCCCAGATCAAGTTATTAGAAAATAATCGCAGCACGTGGTTGGAAAGGAATGGGAAGCTTGTCTTTCTTGATGCCTATAATGCCAATCCCTCATCAATGAGAGCGGCGATTGACTCCATGTTTGATTATATTGCTGCGAAAAATATTGCGATAGAGCAATTTCTATTTATCTTAGGGGATATGAATGAATTGGGTGAAAGCTCTTCTCAGCTGCATCGGGATATTGGTCATTATTTATTGACACGCGGTGCAGGAGAGGTCATTTTTGTAGGAAGATATGCTAAGGACTACGCCAAGGGCTTTGGGCCGGCCTTAAAAATACTTTCATCAACTGATGAGCTCAAGAAAGAATGGGACGGTATTCAAGAAAAATTTGATTATTTCTTCCTAAAAGCGAGTCGTTCTTTACATTTAGAGTCAATCCTAGATATAAAATAGCATAATCTTATTAAGGTTTTTACCAATATGCTATATCACCTGCTCTATTCATTGAGCTCAAAGATCTCAGTATTTAATATATTTCGTTATATTACCTTTCGGTCTATTATGGCCTTTTTGGTCGCTACTATCGCCTCCATTATCTGGGGTGCGTTATTTATAAAATTCATGAAGCGAAAACAATTTGGCCAGGTGGTGCGGGACGATGGCCCTGAGTCACATTTAAAAAAGGCCGGGACGCCAACTATGGGTGGCGTTTTTATGCTCGGTGCAATTGGCCTCTCTGTTGCTGTTTGTGGAAACTTTGAATCCATACCGGTCGTTGTTACCGCCTTAGTGACGATGAGCTATTTTATATTAGGTTTCCTTGATGATTATTTTAAGGTTTTAAAAAAGAACTCGAAAGGGGTCAGCGCTAAAGGAAAATTGTTTTGGCAGTTTGCGACGGCCTTAATTGCAACCGGCGCACTTGTGCATTTTGACGTGATTGATACTCAGATCTACACTCCCTTTTTTAAAGAGGCAGTGATCGATCTCGGTTATTTTTATATTATATTTGCAAGCTTTGTCATTGTCGGCTCTAGTAATGCCGTCAACTTAACAGATGGTCTGGATGGTTTGGCCATCGGCCCCATTATCACCTCTGCTGCTAGCCTTGGTCTCTTGGCATATGTAGCAGGGCATAAAGAGCTTGCTTCCTATCTTTACATTCCCTATATCGAAAATATTGGTGAATTGACCGTACTTTCTTCTGCCATTATAGGGGCAGGGGTAGGCTTTTTATGGTATAACTCTTATCCGGCGCAAATTTTTATGGGTGATGTAGGTTCATTATCTCTAGGAGGAGCGCTAGGTGTAATCGCTGTTGTGAGTAAAAATGAATTATTATTTTTGCTTATCGGTGGTGTTTTCGTAGTGGAAGCCCTTTCCGTCATTTTACAGGTGGGTTCCTATAAATTACGTAAAAAAAGAATTTTTAAAATGGCGCCAATTCATCATCATTTTGAATTATTGGGTTGGCCAGAGCCGAAAGTGATTGTTCGCTTTTGGATTATAAGTATATTTCTTGCGTTGTGTTCGATTGCAACTTTAAAGATGAGGTAAATTGATGGATAGGTTTAGGAATAAGAAAATTTTAATTGTTGGTATTGGCAAAACCGGATTTACCTTAATTAACTTTTTCAACAAATTAGACTGTCAAATTCGCGTGACAGATATTAAGCCGATCTTTGATTTAAATAAAGCTGTTAAAAAGTTAAAAAAAGTTAAGCCCAATCCCGAAATGGTTTTCGGGGAGCATCGTGATGAAGACTTTATTGAATGTGACGTTATTGTCTATTCTTCTGCCGTTAACCCAGAGTTACCCCAATTAGAATTAGCAAGAAGAAGTGGTAAAGAAGTTTATAGTGAATTTTCTTTGGCCAATCTTCTATGCCGACGCCCGATTATTGCCATTTGTGGCAGCAAAGGGCGCACAACTGTCGCTCATATGATAGGTTTCTCGCTCAAACTTGAAGGGAAAAATGTCTTTGTCGGTGGCACAAGCGATAGCCCGTTTATTGAATACGCAATGCTTCCTAACAAAGATGAAATTGATTACGCCATCGTGGAGGTCTCTTCAGTCCAATTGAGAAAGTTGGAAAACTTCCACCCAGTTATGGTTGTTTTTACTAATATTTCAGAAGATTACGATTCCGCCCATTTTAGATCCGTGGGCGAGTATATCGAAACAAAACTGTCGATTATTAAAACCTTGTCTCCGGATGATACCTTGGTCGTCAATTTTGACAAATTGGCCAATAACACCTTTTTTAGAAACGCAAATTGCCAAACATATTGGTATTCCCGCAAGTCATTTCAAAAAATGGGTGTCATGTCTGAAATTCAAGGGACTCATTTTCATAATCGTCGGATTCATTCAAATATCAATTATCACTCTGAATTTGTTGTGAGTGAAATGAGAATTGTCGGACAAAATAATAGGGAAAACCTTCTTGCTGCCATTACTGCCTGTAAGGCATTAGACGTATCCGATGACTCCATTCAAAAATGCGTCGAGAAATTTCCCGGAATACCTCATCGCTTAGAGTTCCTTATGGAGAAGAACGGCGTTTCTTTCTATAATGATAGTAAGGCCGAAAAAATGAATGAAATGGTTCAATCAATTGAGGCCTTTAAGTCGCCAGTGATTCTAATTGCTGGCGGGAAAGATGTTGAGGGGATTGAATTTGAAACCTTCACTGAAGATATCGTTAAAAATACAAGAATTTTGGTTTTAGTAGGTGAATGTAAAGAAAGATTAAATCGGGCCTTATTTGAGCATGCACAAACCTATATTGTCGGCTCTTTTGAAGAATCGATTCTTTTTGCTTATCAAAAATCAAGAACAGGAGATACCATTCTCTTGTCTCCTGGTAATCCTAGTACCGATTTCTTTAGAGACTACGAAGAGCGCGGTAATTACTATAAAAAATTAGTTTATCAATTATAGTTAGGACTATGATAAAATGACCACATGGAGGTGGTTTGTACCATGGATGCGGTATCGTCGTTAGAAAAGGATAAGAGGTCCTTATTGTTGACCTTAATGGTTTTAGTGCCTTTTGGCATAATCATGGTCTATTCCTCAAGCTATATTTATGCAAAAGAAATATATGGGCAAAGTAGTTACTTTGCTTGGAAGCAGATTTTCTATCTTCTATTCTCCTTGGCGCTCTGCGCAGTCGTCGCCAGAACAAAAATCCACTTTTGGCTTAAGTATGCCCACCACATTAATATCCTTGTTATTTTTCTGATTCTGATGACATTCATCCCAGGTGTGAGTTTAAAGGTTAAGGGAGCTAACCGGTGGCTTAACTTTGGTTTAATGTCATTGCAGCCTGGGGAGTTTCTTAAATATTCAATAGCGCTAAGCGCAACGAAGTATTTTTCGGATTACTCCTCGCTCGTATCACGAGATAGGATTATATTTGGCCTATTCCTTATATTCCCCTCCCTTTTAATATTATTGCAGCCAGACTATGGTACATTCGCAATCACTTTTTTTGTATTAATGTTGGCCTGTTTTCTTTCCGACTTTCCCAGAAAACTTTTTTACATGATATCCACTGGCGGTATTATTTTGGGCCTAATTATGCTGGTGGCGCAGCCTTATCGTATAAGACGTTTGATGGCCTTTTTGGACCCATGGAAGAATGCTAAAACATCGGGTTTTCAAGTAATTCAATCCTATCTGGCCTTTGCCAATGGCTCTTTTTGGGGCTCCGGGCTAGGAAATAGTAATGAAAAATTATTTTATTTACCTGAGGCCCATAATGATTTTATATTCAGTGTCGTTGGTGAAGAATTAGGCTTTGTTGGCGTTTTATTTGTGGTGACTCTTTTTGCGATTCTTATATTTAAAGGATTTAAGATTGCTCTAGCAATGAAAGAAAAAAACTCATATATACTCGTCACTGCTCTCATCGCGACAATTGGCCTACAGGCGATAATAAATATGGG
The DNA here is from genome assembly GCA_041586955.1 of Bacteriovoracaceae bacterium. Taxonomy (GTDB): domain Bacteria; phylum Bdellovibrionota; class Bacteriovoracia; order Bacteriovoracales; family Bacteriovoracaceae; genus JBFGZE01. The sequence goes on along the minus strand of JBFGZE010000006.1, from coordinate 63,727 downwards.
AGTTGTTTTAGGTCTCTTACCAACAAAAGGTTTAAATCTACCTTTTATTAGTTCGGGAGGATCTTCTCTACTGGCCAATTTTTTTGCAATTGGTATGATATTGGCCAATGTGCGCAATCAGAGAATAAAGGAAAGCTATTCTTATATTTCTCGTTGAATCTGGAGAGATGAAGTTGTTTGATTTTAAAAGTAAAGTAAAGGTCCATTTTATTGGCATCGGTGGCATTGGAATGAGCGGAATTGCTGAAGTTCTAGTAAGCTTTGGATTTTCAGTTTCTGGCTCAGATCTTAATGAATCACAGAATGTTGTACACTTAAGAGAATTAGGTGTTGACGTTTATCTTGGCCATGATGCCAAAAATATCAAAGATTATAATGTCATTGTTTATTCATCAGCGGTTAAAAATGACAACCCTGAGATGATAGCGGCAAAAGTAAAAAATATTCCAATAATGAGACGTGCTGAGATGCTCGCGGAGCTTATGCGCTTAAAGAAGGGAATCGCTATTGCGGGAACTCATGGCAAAACAACCACTACTAGCTTATTGGCAACAATCCTAAAGGAAAGCCAATATGATCCAACCTATATTATTGGAGGGATCGTCGCGAACCTAAATGGCCACGCTAAAATTGGTAAAGGAGAGTTCCTCGTCGCTGAAGCCGATGAAAGTGACGGCAGCTTCTTATTATTAAATCCAATCGTTTCACTGATCACTAATATTGATAGTGATCATTTGGATCATTATAAAACTTTTGACAATGTTAAGAATGCTTTTATTGATTTTGCTAATAAAGTGCCTTTTTATGGAGTGGTCGCTTTAAATATCAGTGATGCTGGTGTGAGAGAGATCATGCCAGAAATTAAACGACCAATAATTACTTTTGGCCTAAGCAATGATGCAGATATTTATGCTCAAAATATAAAGATCAATGGAACAGTCTCTGAATTTGACGTCTATGAAGGTGGTCAATCGATTGGACGCTTTACCATTCATACTCCAGGTGAGCATAATATTCTCAATGCATTGGGTTCCATTGCTATTTCTCGTTTCCTCGGTTTAAAGGAACAGCAAATAATTGATAGTATCTGTAAATTTAAAGGAGTTGGAAGGCGCTTTCAGCAATTATTAAAAACACCAAGATTTGAATTGATTGATGATTATGGCCACCACCCTACAGAAGTACAAAAAACGATCTCGATCTTTAAGGAATCCCACCCGGGCAAGAAGTTATATGTTATTTTTGAACCCCATCGCTTTTCACGGACAAAAGATTGCTGGGAAGACTTTTTACACTCTTTTAATCTTTGTCATGAATTATTTTTATTGCCGATTTATCCGGCCAGTGAAATGCAAATTGCAGGAATTACTTCAGATCGTTTAAGTTTAGATATTAATATCTTGCACCCCGAATTGTCAGTAACGATTGATAATTATGATAACTTTTTTAAGACTCTCGACCGTTTTAAAACTGAAGATTGTGTGGTTTTAACTTTAGGAGCAGGCTCTATTGGCCGTAAGGTTAGGGAATGGGTGGAGAAAAATGAAGCTTGAAACCCTGTTTCGCGGCAATTCGCAAATAGATGTTTTGATTGAAGCGAATCTCAAAAAATTTTCGACTTTAAAATTAAAGGCAAGCGGTGATTTGATCGTGGTTAAAAGTCTAATCGCCTTAAAGACAGTTGTTAAAAAATTAAATGATAATCATATCAATTATATCCTCTTGGGCCAGGGTGCGAATCAAATCCTGCCGGAGAGTTTAGTTAACGGCGTTTATATTCAAATTAAATTTCCGTTTAAAAGAGAATATTTTGATAGAGTCAGAAATATATATGTTGTACCGGCCTCTCTTAGTTTATCTCGCTTAACGTCTCATGCTGCTAAAAATGGTCTAAAGAACTGGGAAGTTTTCACCGGAATTCCTGCTTCGGTAGGTGGCGCCATTTTTATGAATGCCGGTACGAATTTAGGTGAAATAGGGTCCCTGGTTACTGAAGTTTTGATTGTTAGGCCTGATGGCAGTACTTATTGGAAAAAAACAGTATCAGGTGATTTTAAATACCGTGGTAATACGTTTATTCAAAAGGGCGAGGTTGTCGCTTTCGCGAAAATGAAGAATATGGGGATTGATTCCAATATTGGCCAAATAATAAAAAATTATTTGGCCAAAAGGAATGAAACTCAGCCTATGAGTTCTGCAACATGTGGTTGTATTTTTAAAAACTCAGATTTTAAGGGGGAAACTTGCCCCGCAGGAAAGTTTATAGATATAATAGGTATGAAGGGATTTACCATAGGTGATTTAAAAGTAAGTCATAAGCACGGTAACTTTGTCGAAAATAGTGGTGACTCCACTAGTGATGATATCCTCGAATTAATTTCGTTTGTTAAAGATGAACTAAAGTTACAATATGGATTAAATTTTGAGTTTGAAGTTAAGTGTCCCTAAATTCACCGTAAAATGCTTGATCTTAGCTTCCACACTTTGTTTCAGTGCCCCTATGCTAGCGAGTTATAAGGGGAATAATCAGAAGCTTCAATACAGAACGAGTTTTGGTAATTGTCCTTCACGATCTTCAGGAAGTCTCGCCCTTAAATTAGTTAAGGAATTTGAACGCAATTATTCGCTACGAGATATTAAGAAAACCATCATCAAGCATAAGCTCAAGGACAAGCATTTCTTAAGTGATTATGCAATTTCATATAACCCAGTAAAATCGTTTTTAAATATTAAGTTTGATTGCCCTAGTCCATTAATGAAGGTTCAGCTTTACAAAAATGATGGCACTGAATCTTATGAAGCTTTACTCGTAAGTAATGGACAATTATTCGATCCGACTTATGAAGTCCTTTTAAGAACGGAAAAAAAGATAAAAGGTGATCTTCCCTACCTAGCGCTACCCGTAGGTAAAATAGAAAATGATCTTCAACAAGAGATAACAAATATCTTCAAAATTCTTCCGGTTAATTTTAGAGAAAAAGTATCGGAGATAATTATATCCGATAAAAATGATATGACGATTATTCTTTCCATCAAAGGAAAGCCATCCAGTGTCTTTATAGGTAATAAGGGTTGGGTTGATAAAATTAAAAAGTTGAAAAAAATAGTAAGTTATTTAAATGAGAAAAAAAGGGTCCCCGCCGTTATAAACCTCACCAATGCGAAAAAAGTTGTTGTCAAGTTTAGCGACAAATTCTAAAATTTTCATATAAGGTAAAAAGTACCTATTGTTAGGAAGACATTTAAAAGAGAAAGGATTCTCATGAATGAACGAAATATAATCGTTGGTCTAGATGTAGGGACTACTAAAGTTTGTACTATCGTAGGAATAAACCAACCGGAAACTGGTCTTGAAATTATCGGGATAGGTTCCCATCCCTCCCATGGCCTGAAAAAAGGCTCCGTCGTTAATATCGATAAAACCGTTAAATCAATCCAATGCAGTTTAGAAGATGCTCGCCTTATGGCGGGGGTTAATATTGAAAAAGCGACTATTGGCATAGCTGGTAGTCATATTTATAGCTTTAATAGCTCTGGTGTTGTTGCTATTAAAAACTCTGAAATAACAAATGAAGATGTTGAAAGAGTTGTTGAGGCAGCAAAAGCGGTTGTCATTCCTTCTGACCGTGAAATCCTCCACGTTATTCCACAGGAGTTTCGAGTTGATAATACTGCGGGTATTAAGAACCCTGTCGGGATGTGTGGTATTCGCCTTGAGGCCCATGTTCATATTGTGACAGGTGCTATCTCATTAATTCAAAACTTAGTAAAATGTGTGGAGCAAACAGGTATTCAGGCGGATAAGATTACTCTGCAGCCTATTGCTTCCTCTGATGCTGTTCTATCGGAAGAGGAAAAAGAATTGGGAGTGCTATTAGTAGATATTGGAGGTGGCACAACCGATTTGGCACTTTGGAAAGAAGGGAGTCTCGTTCACTCCCAAATTATACCTGTCGGGGGACATCATTTTACAAATGATTTGGCCGTCGCCTTAAAGGTTCCCCATGCGGAAGCGGAGCGTATTAAAACCCATCATGGCTCTGTTTTACATGAAAAAATTAATCAATCATCACATATCACTGTTCAGGGAATTCGCGGTACAAAAAATAGAGAAATAGGTCTAGGCTTTATTGCTAAGGTTCTCGGCTCCCGCGCAGAAGAGTTATTTTCAATTATAGCGAAGATATTAGATGAGAAAAAATTAGCTAATGAAATCAATGGTGGTATCGTTTTAACAGGCGGTGGTGCTTTGATTGATGGTCTCCCAGAATTGGGTGAATATATCTTAGAGCGTCCGACAAAAATTGGTTATCCAAAACCACTTGGTGGAATGACAAATATTATTCAAAATCCACAATACTCTACTGTTTTAGGTCTATTGATGGATGGACTTAAAAATAATGAAAGTAAGACAAATAATGTCGTAGACGACAATAACGACCTAATTGGGAAATTAGGCAATTCAATTAGAAACGTATTTAAAGAAATATTCTAGGGGGATATATGTTCGAAATATCTAATGACGATCAGATTTTAGAAGGTGCAACAATTAAGGTAATTGGTGTTGGAGGTGGTGGTTGTAACGCTGTTAATACCATGATCAAATCAGGACTAGTTGGTGTTGAATATATTGTTGCGAATACTGATTCTCAAGCATTAGCTGCCAGCTTAGCGCCAACAAAAGTACAATTAGGCCAAGAGTTAACTAAAGGACTCGGTGCTGGCGCTAACCCTGAAGTGGGAAGAAAAGCGGCCCTCGATGAATATGAAACACTTTCTGAAGTTATCAACGGCTCGGATATGGTTTTTATTACTGCTGGAATGGGTGGTGGTACAGGGACTGGTGCTGCTCCAGTAATTGCTAAGCTTGCCAGAGAGTTAGGAGCACTTACAGTTGGAGTGGTGACTAAGCCTTTTCTTTTTGAAGGAAAAAAACGCTTTAGACAGGCCGAGACAGGTATCCAAACCTTAGAAGAAAGTGTGGATTCTTTGATTACAATCCCAAATCAAAGACTTCTTTATATTGCCGGTGAAAGTTTAAGCTTAGTTGATACCTTTAAAAAAGCAGATGATGTTCTTTTGAATGCTGTTCGAGGGATTTCTGATTTAATTAATAACACAGGACAAATTAACGCTGACTTTGCTGACGTCAAGACAGTCATGGCGAATAAAGGACTGGCGCTTATGGGGGCCGGTGTTGCAACAGGTCCTGATCGCGCTGTAAAAGCGGCAACAGAGGCCATTTCTAGTCCATTATTAGAAGATATAAGTATCGATGGTGCTACAGGTATTATTATTAATATTACAGGGAATTCTTCATTAACAATGTTTGAGACAAATGAGGCCGTAATGTTAATTACTGAAGCCGCTGACGAGGATGCAGAGATTATTTTTGGTGCAGTCGTTGACGATACGATGGAAGATAGTATTAAAGTAACAGTCGTTGCAACAGGTTTGGGCGATGAGGTGTCGCGCTTAAGAAGACCAGCGACTCCTCAAAGACCTGTTCAAGAACCAGTTACGGCAGCTCCGATTAGACCACAACAAGCGACAATGAGTGAAGAGGTGCAACCTCAAACACAGAAGGCAGAATCAGCATCTCAGAGTACGTATATAGGCCAACCTACGATAGAAGAAGCCCCTATTTCTCGTGATCAAGTGATTTATTCTGAAAGAGAAGAAGGAAACTATATTCCTACAGAAAATATAAATGAGGAATCCCCTCTTGTTCGTAATATTCAGGAAGCTGCTTCACAATATGAGAAATCGAAAGGTCCTTCAAATATGCAGTTTAATGACAATTCGAGCAATGAGTCAAGTGCGTATACCGCCAATAAAAGAGCGAAAAGTATTGCTGAAAAGCTAGGATTCATTAATTTTGATGAGGATGAATTGGATCGGCCAAGTTACTTGAGAAATGAGAACTCAAACACTGATCATGTTCGCTAATAATGACTATATTAAGTTTTAAAAAAGCTCCGAAAGGAGCTTTTTTTTAAACTATTGATATGAATAATACATTCAGGTTTAACCGAGTAGAATCCTTTAAAGAATTGTCTTAATAAAACTTTTGCTTCTTGATCACATTGAATATTATTTTTAATAATATTTTGATGGATAAATTGAGAGAGCTTTTCTTCGTCAACAATAGGAAGGCCCATTAGAGTAAATGTATAACTCCCTTTGGCAATATCATAAGAGAGGAAAATCGCACCTTGTTGTGCTAATTTCCTTCTTTCTTTAAGGCTTACTTGGGGCACCTCAACTCTTTGAGAAAGAAAATAGAGAAGGCCAGGATTCTCTTTTTCTGAAATGGAATGTCCTCCGTCACTATTAATAATTAAAGATTGATTATTAAGCAAAAAAATTGACTCGGCCTGGGGATAACTCTCTTTAATATATCGACAATGTTTCTTTAGAAAATAACTTTCACCATGAATGGGTACTATGGTTGTTGGGCGGTATGCCTGATAAAGGGCCAAAAGCTCATTTTTATAAGCGTGACCAGATACGTGAACGAGACGATCATTGGCAGTTATAATGGTTGCTCCTAATTCAGTTAATTTATTAACCATGAGAGCAATATTTTTTTCATTACCAGGAATAGGTTTACTCGAAAAAATGACGAGGTCAGATTCTTTAATCTTTAGATGAGAATCGGTATTATTGGCAACTCGATTAAGAGTTGCTCTAAATTCTCCCTGGCAGCCACTGCAAATATAAATATGCTCTTCTTCACAATTAACTTTTTCAATATCCCGAGCATATTGTTCCCACTCTGGTAAAAAACCTAATTGATGGGCGATTTTGGTGTAATTTTGAACGGCCCTACCATAAAGTACGACTTTTTTATTTGTTTTTTTTGCGATTTCCAAGAGAGAGCGTATGCGATTAATATTCGAACTAAAAGATGTGACGATGACTCGTCCCTTATGGCCCTTAATTATTTGATCGAGCTCTTGGTAGACATCGTACTCGCTTTGTCCAATCTCTCTTTGTGAAGCAATATTGGTACTATCAGCAAATAAATATTTATAAGTAAATTTTGTGGAAATCTGATTTAAATATTCGAGATCAAATTTGCTTTCTGTCCATGCCTGGGTATCAATTTTAAAATCAGAAGCAAAAAAATAACAATGATTGGAGTCTTTAAGATGAAAATGAAGGCCAAAAGTATCTGGAATAGAGTGATTAACTTGGACAGGGTTGAAGACAATATCTTCAATTAGAAATTTTGTCTTTGAACGATACTCTTCTATTTGAACTTCTCTTCCCAATTTATGACGAATGAGATGAATCGCAAAAGGTGGGGCATAAATTTTGACCTGAGGAAAGGCGTCAATGATATGTTGGATTGCTCCAATATGGTCTTCATGCCCGTGAGTAATGACCAGGTAGTCTAAATGCGATAGATCTTTGAAATTGGGAACTAGATAATTGAGGCCATAGCAATCATCACTGGGAAATAAGATGCCACAATCAATTAAAATATTAGTCTGATTGGCCTCTAATAGCATGAAGTTAGAGCCTATTTGGCCAAGGCCGCCGAGCGGGTTAAATATAAAATCAGGCTTATTCATATAGACGATCCAAGATTTCGCGGAATTATTTAAACTATATTAACCTACGGATGATAGCGTAAGTTGAATATAAAATTTACGGCATTGTATAAATTTATCATTAAAAGAGGAGGTTTTTTATGTTTTTTTGCATAAATGGCACTTTTTCTTTCTTCCTATCTTAAATCGTTGGTCGACAGTCATGAAAAGGTGGATAAGAACTGTTTTGCTTATCAATCCTTTTCAGAAATCATCGACCAAAACATTGGTAGTGAGTTTAAATTTTTTGAGGTTAAAAAAATGGCTTACCTTGAAATGAATAAAAGGAATCGTCAGCAATCGCCTTAATGAAAAACAAACAATACGTGGTAATAACAAATGGAAGGCGTTGTGCGCTGCGTGGCACGTTGGCGTGATTGTAAATGAAATACCTCATATTGATCTTTGGGACCTAGATATTGTATGGATAGGTAAAAATATTTAAACAAAATGAAACCTCAATCTAATGGTTATTTTTACCCCTTTTAGAGATTGAAAATGGATACGCAAAATGAGTGATAACCAATACGTAAGAATTGAGATGACAACTTCCAAAGATAATTTGGATCAGATTGGGCATATTGCACAGGAGTTTTCATGTCTTGGTATTGAATTTTTTAATATCGATGAAAGTAAAGTCGACGAGATTTTAGGTGACCGCGCTTTCTCTGGGGGCGATATTAGTCTCGAGGTTTTAAATGAAGTAGAGGATAAATTATTTACAAATGATGTAAAACTTAAAATTTATTTCTCTCACTCAATTGTTCCCCAAATTAAAGTGATTGAAGAAGTCCTCTCTGCGAATGATATTCCTTATTCAGATTTTATCGTTAGTATTAAAGAAACAGAAGATTGGAATAAATTATGGCGATCCTTTTATAGACCGATTTATATTTCTGATGAATTAAGTGTCGTCCCCTCTTGGCTGAAAAACGAAAATTCACATAAGGATATATATATTTATCCAGGTATGGGTTTTGGCACTGGAACACATGAAACAACAGAATTATGCTTAAGGTTTTTTGACCGACTATGCCAGGAGAAAGTTTCTCTCGGTGAGATTTTAGACTTTGGTTGTGGCTCCGGGATTTTGGGAATTGGGGCCATTAAAAAGTCACAGTCACGAGTTGACTTTGTCGATATCGATCCCGCTGCTCTTGATAATTGTCTTTATAATATTAACCTCAATTGGGATGATCAGTTTACTCAAGGTTCCCAATTATTGCTCCGAAGCCGTTTTGTTGTGTCTCGAGAGTATGACTTAGTGTTTGCGAATATTCTTGAACCTGTCATTATTCATGAGGCTGATTCGTTAAGAAAGGCCGTGAAAAAGAGTGGATATTTGGTTTTATCTGGTCTCTTAATTGAGCAGGGGGATACTATTAAAAATCATTTTCAAGATCAATTTGATCATATCGAAACGATTAAGAAGAATGATTGGTGTGCGATTTTATTGAGGAAGAAATAATGCGGGCCCTATTAAGACCTGAAATTGATTGGCAGGAAAGAGAATTATCTATTTTAGATGATTCGTTTCACCACCTTGTGAAGGTGGCACGAGCTCGGATTGGTGATAAGGTTTTAATTTTAGATGGAATAGGAAACGGGGGTCTTTATAAAATTACCGCTATTGAAAGGAAGTCTCTTAATCTACTACAGGAAGAAAAATATCAATATAAAAAGAAGCATTCTATAGACCTGGCCATCGCTTTACCAAAAAAAGAGGCCACAGAGGAAATCCTGCGCCATGCGGTTGAGTGTGGAGTGGGAAAAGTATGGCCTTTATTAAGTGAATTTTCTCAATACTCTTTTAGGCCAAGCTCAAGGGTTGATAGAATTCTTCAGGGAGCTATGGAGCAATCGAATAATCCTTATTTGATGGCGATTGAAGAGCAAAAACATTTAATGAATTTTTCTGCTTGGTCTCAATATCAGACTGTGTTTTGTTGCTCGACCCAGCGGGGGCACAACCTCTCTTCATCATCATTTTTACCTGATGATAAAATATTGGTACTGATTGGGCCGGAGGCCGGCTTCTCAGAGGCCGAAGAGAAGTTTCTTGCAGAATTACCTAATATTCAATTCATTCAGTTTCCTACTCCTATTTTACGCTCTCCTACCGCCAGTGCAGTCGCTCTGGGTGCTATTTGCTCACGTGTCGTTGACGCTTGATGACAAATATGGAAAAATCGAAAAAAGGGGTACTTATGAATATAGAAGGTCAGAATCCAGAAAAATCAAAAATTATTGTCAATTTTGATGAATTTGAATTGGATGACTTATCCTTTAAACCCCTTACGAGGGGATTAGGTTTTCACGACAAAAAAGATCAAAAAGAGCCTCGTCATACCAGGACGGTGGCGACGCCTGTGCGACCTATAGAAGCATCAAAACAAAAAAACCTTGATGAGATATCAAGTGATAATAAAGAGAAGATTCAAAATTTAAATTTGGCCAAGAAGTCCGGCCTTGATTTATTTTATAATTCAGACAATAAAAGGCTACAAGCTCCTCAGGCCCCCCTCCAAGAAAAATTAATTATTAAAAAGAAGGAAAAAGAAAGCTCCCTGACAGTTAATCTATTAGCTTGGAGCATTGATTTCCTATTTTTATTATTATTATTTTCGGTTTTAACCTTGGCCTTTATTTTGCTCTCCGGATTGAAGTGGAGTGAGTTTAAAGGAATGTTTCAATATATGGAAATTAAGGTGGCACTGACTTTATTAGGAGTCTTCTTTTATGCCTTGTATTTTTCTTTTCTTGATTTAGTCGGAACTCCAGGTAAGGCCTTGTTCGGTATTTGTTTAATTAGCACTGTGGGTGATAAGCTAACTTTAAAGCAAACGTTATTGAGATCTTTTCTCTGTGTTGGTTCGTTTTTAATGTTAGGACTCCCGTTGTTACTTGGTTTCCATAATAAAATATCTAATACAAAAGTTGTTCAATAATGACTGTTCTATCCCAAGAGGCAAAAGACTTCTTGTCTAAAAATAAGAATAAGAAGATTGTCTTTACCAATGGGTGCTTCGATATTCTCCATAGAGGTCATATTGAATATCTTAATGAGGCAAAGGCCTTGGGAGATATTCTTTTTATGGGGCTCAATTCAGATCAAAGCGTTAAGCGCTTAAAGGGGCCTGAACGGCCAATCAATAATCAAAATGATCGGCGCTTTGTTTTGCAAAATTTGAGAGCAATTGATTTTGTCGAAATTTTTGATGAAGACACTCCTTTGGAGTTAATAAAATTAGTGAACCCAAACCTACTTGTTAAGGGTGGTGATTGGAAAATTAATCAAATCGTGGGAAGCGACTTTGTCTTATCTCAAGGTGGAGAGGTTAAAAGTCTTAGCTTTAAGACTGGTTATTCCACCACTAATGTAATTGAATCAATACGATCTTAGATAGTTATTGCTAATACCTGACCAAAACACTCGTAAATACTTAAAATTATTAAAAAAAATACTCAAGTAAATCGGATGACAGACGATACTGTTTTTGTCGGCGCCAATAGGGAAAAAGCGCTGGCCGATTTAAAATATCAAACATGGTTGTTTGGTTTTAACTTTTTCAAGGAGGGTATATCTGATTCTAGGAGTATAAAATGGGTTTACGAATTGCTACAAACATCCAATCATTGTCAGCACAAAGAAGTATTGGAGAAGTAAAAAAGAAACAAGGCAAAGCATTAGAGAAATTAGCTAGTGGTAGCCGAATCAATAAGGCCGGGGACGATGCTGCAGGGCTGGCCATCTCAGAAAAAATCAAATCACATATTAGAGGTACTCGCCAAGCGACAAGAAATGCGAACGATGGTGTCTCTTTAATTCAAACCGCTGAAGGCGGACTTAATGAAGTGTCAAATATACTTGTTCGTTTGAGAGAACTCTCAATTCAAGCTGCCTCGGATACGGTAGGTGAAAAAGAACGTACTTATTCAAATATGGAATTCCAACAATTAACTAAGGAAGTTGAACGTATTGCCACATCAACCACCTTTAATGGAAAGAGCTTATTATCAGGTGAAGGTGATACAATGGATTTTCAAATTGGAATTCATAATAATCCAGAAAATGACCGTCTTAATTATAAACCACAGGAAAGTAGTGTGCGGGCCGAGGCCATAGGTGTCGAAGGTCTTAATGTGAGCACCAAGGAATCCTCGCAAGAAAATTTAGAAGTTTTGGATAATGCAATTAGTCATGTTAATACTAATAGAGCGCAGATGGGTGCTCTACAAAATAGGCTTCAATCAACGATTAGAAACTTAGAAATACAAAATGAAAACTTATCAGCTGCAAACTCTCGCATTAGAGACACTGATATTGCGCAGGAAAGTGCGAATTTGGCCATGACCAACGTCTTAACTGCTTCAAGTACTTCCGTTTTGGCCCAAGCAAATACTTCAAGTTCTGTAGCCTTGAAGTTGATTGGTTAAGAATCATAGATATTTCCCTTCTAAAACCTCCCGTATGGGAGGTTTTTTTTTGCCTAACCACCTAAATTTAAATATTTTCTAGAAAAAATTCACAAAATACTTGACCCTGATACTAAAGTAATTATGAGTACCGACGATATGTTTAGTGTCTGACAAAACTAGTCAGAATAACAAAACAAGGAGTTAAAAATGGGCTTAAGAATTGCGACAAACATTGCTTCCCAAACGGTGCAGAAAAACTTAAGGCAAGTCGCCTCAAAGGGTGATGATTCGTTAGAGAAATTATCATCAGGTAAACGGATTACAAAAGCAGCAGATGACGCTGCCGGTTTGGCCATTGCCACATCTCTAGAGGCACAGACTAAAGGTCTTAGACAAGCGACACGAAATGCAAATGACGGTATATCACTTGTGCAAACGGCTGAAGGTGGTTTGAACGAATTATCACATATGCTTGTGCGCTTAAGAGAGTTAACGATTCAAGCAAGTTCGGATACAGTTGGTGAGCAAGAAAGAGGCTTCCTCGACAAAGAATACCAACAGTTAATTGAAGAAGTTGACCGCGTTGCTGAATCAACAGTATTTAATGGAACAAAATTATTGGCCGGTGAAGGCGACACTATGGATTTCCAGGTGGGTGCATTTGCGGGTGAACAAAATAAGATTACATTCGAGGCCGGCGAAGCGGATGCCAGTTCAAGTGCTATTGGCATTAGTGGAACAGGAGTTGCCGATAAAGGTGATGCGACAGATTCGATTGAAGCAATCGATGAGGCAATTAAGCAAGTGTCGGGTCAACGTGCCAATCTTGGTGCTACTCAAAGTCGACTTAAGTCTGCGGTTAACAACCTAGAAGTTCAGACGATTAACCAGGATCATGCGCGATCAGTTATCCAAGATGTGGATGTTGCTGAAGAAGCTGCAGCATTGGCCTCAACTAATGTCATTAAGGGTGCTGGTATATCAACATTGGCACAAGCTAATTCATTACCAAACTCAGCATTAAGATTAATTGGTTAAGATGGAGGGGGTTTTATGGCCCCTCCTTTTTATACCCCAAGTATGTGCTCATTGTAGCAAAAATAAAGGGTCTTTTAAGTTTGAGCAATGCTTATTAGATCCTAATTTTAGGCCCTCCTCCTCTGGGTGAAAACTCAGAGGAGGTCCTTGGGCCAAAAATAAAATTTGATGTTACTTGATTCGTGTATATAATCTTACCATGTCGTTTCTATCCTTCTCAGATATCCATATTAAAAATACAAATGATCCACAGTACCAATTATTAATAAAAGCGTTAAATTCATCACATACAGAAAAAGTGAATAAGATATTTTTCCTGGGAGATATTTTTGATTTATTGGTCGGTAGTAAGGTTGAATATGTAGATTATTACCAGGAATTTTTCTTAGTGGTTCAAAATTTATTGGAAGCCGGAAAGGAAATTTATTTTTTTGAAGGTAATCATGACTTCCATTTTAAAAACTTATTAAGAGAAAGATACAAGATCTTTTTTGATAATAATAAACTTCAATATTTGAACTCGCCACTCAAAATTAAAATAGCTGGCAAGAATTTTCTTTTTTGCCATGGGGATGAAATTGATCTGGAAAATCGTGGCTATCAATTTTATAAATGGATAATAAGAAGTCGATTTATTCAGTATTTAGCGGATGATTTAGTTTCGTTTAATTTCATTAGTAAAGTTGGCCATCAAGCATCGAATAATTCCAAGAAAAGAAACTCGGAAAAATACGGAGATATATCAAATCTTGATTTTGTTAAATCTAAATCGCGGCGTATTTTCGAAAAATTAACGAATCAATTGAATATTCATTTTTTGATATGTGGCCATAGTCATTGTTTAGACCATTATAGTTTTAATAACGCCGAATATTTAAATAATGGTTTTTTTCCGATAACAAAAAGCTGTATCTACTTTAATGGAAAGCAATGCCAGCTTATTGAATTGGACTAAGCTCACTGATGGCCTGATCTTTTTTATTCTTATCATAGGTGATAATGGAAGAAACGGTGCGATGGGAGCCATCATTTAATTGATGTGTACTCTTCTCTACCTGGATAAACCAATCCCCGTATTTGGCGATTTGTGGCAAGTGAGTTATCGAGATAACTTGGGATTTCTTGGCCACATCCTTAAGAGAAGAGCCGATACGTAAGGCGGTTTTCCCTCCAATACCGGTATCGATCTCATCAAAAAAGAAGATAGAAATGGACTCGTTGGAGCTAATAATTTTCCTCATCGCTAGCAAGATGCGTGAAAGTTCACCTCCTGAGGCGATATCAGAAAGTCGATGAAAGCCTTCTCCTGGATTCGTCTGAGCTTTGAGAGAAACTTTTGAGATTCCTTGTTCCCCAAGGTTGGTTTCATGAAGATCTATTTTAATTTCCGATCCTTCCATATTCAGGTCTTGCAATTCTGTTGTTAATAATTTGGAAAGCTTAGTCGAAGTTTTAATCCTATCAAGGTGAAGTGTCTTGGCATTTTTAAGACAAGCATTTTCATGTTTAACGAGATCGGCCGTAAGCTTTTCTACATTATTTTCGAGCAGATTTATTTCACTTAACTCTTTTGAAAATTGAGTCTGGGCGGCGATTAAAGTTTCAATACTTCCACCAAATTTTCTTTTCAACTGTTGGTATTGATCAAGTTCGTCCAGTATTTGGTCAAGGTTTTCTTGATTAAACTCTTTTTCAGTTTTTTGGCTGAGATGGAATCCTAATTCATTGATAATATCTTTAATGTTTTCAATCTCATTCCTTTGATCTGATTTGATAAAGTCGAAGGAGTCTAGGTTTTTTGTTAAAGTGTTGAGTGATTTAATGATTCCATTGCTCTCATTATTGATAAGATCAATGGACTGATTAATTGTTACAATATTATTTTGTAAATTGATGAGCTCTTCTTTTTGATGAATCAATTGTGCTTCACGATTCTCTGTCGGATTTAATTCTTCAATTTTCTCTAATTGGTAAAGGATAAAATCTTTTTTTTGGTTTAGCTCTATTAATCGCGTATTGAATAGGTTTAATTTTTGAATGATCTCTTGCAGTTCACGAAACGATTGAATGAATTTCGGTTTAATGGTGGTATTTGCCGAATAATTATCAATGAGGTCTAATTGATATTTTGGTTGAAGCAATTTTTGATTTTCAAATTGACCAACCAGATCAATAAATAAATGAGAGACTTCTTGAAGTGTGGTAATAGGACACAATTGAAAGTTGAGATAGTTTTTATTTCGCCCATTTTTATCAATAATTCTTTTAATGATTACTTCATCACTAGTAAGAGGAAAACCTATAGAGTTGAAATACTCTTTTGTTTGCTCATCCTGAATTTTAAAGTGGGCCTCAATAACAGCGCTATCACATGTCCTACGAATCATGTTTTTCTTGGCCTTTGAACCGAGAATTAGCGTGAGGGCATCCATGATTAAACTTTTACCACTACCGGTTTCACCCAGGATAATATTAAATCCTGGGGAAAATTCGATGGTTTGATTTTCAAATGTTGCGAAATCTTTCAAATAGAGGTGGCCTAGCCAAATCTTGCCTTTCATTTTATCGTCTCCCCAAAGTAAATTTTTCTTTTAAGGTGTGAAAGTAACGTTTTTCAGGATTTTTTATCAAATAAAAATAGCGAGTCATACTTTTAGATATTTGGATAATATCTCTTGTTTCTAAATTGAAGGCCTCTTGGCCATCGAGGGTAAGGATTACTGATTTCGACTCCGGGGGGATTTTTACTTTTACCTTATATTTATCTGGCAATACGATTGGGCGCATAGTTAAAACATGCGGGCAAATAGGATTTAATATTAGGGAGTTAGCATTGGGATGAACAATTGGTCCACCTGCAGCGAGAGAATAGGCGGTGGAGCCTAGGGGGGAACTAATAATTAAACCATCGCCGGACAAATTAAAGATTGGCTCATCCTGACTCGATACGGAAAGAGAAAAGATGCGCGAAATATCATTCTTGCTAAAAACAGCGTCATTTAAAAAATAGGCCTGAGCAACTTTCTTTTCTCGGCGGATAATTTCTACTTTAAATAAATTTACTTTCGATTTTTGGTAATCCCCTTTTAGAATAATGTCTAAATAATCGATATACTCATTTTTAGAAAACTCGGTAATAAAACCGAGGTTGCCCATATTGACGCCGAAAAGTGGTGGCGAATTTCGTCTTGATTTTCTTGCCGCACCAATAAGGGTGCCATCACCCCCAAATGTAATGATTAGATCCGTTTCCTTATGGATCTTTTCTTCGTTAAGTAAATAGACATTGCTAGGGAGAGTTTTAAATATTTTTTTTAGTCGAGGCCCCTCTTCTTCCTTAAAATAAATATTAATGCCTCTATTATGAAGCCATTTGGAAATATTGGGGATGATAATATTGAAACTAGGAACCGAATGAGGTTTTAGGAAAATTCCAACTTTTTTAAACTTATACTTTTTTTTCAAAGAGCTCTCCCTAAGAAGGTATTGATAACGTTATTCATATCGTCGAATGGCTTCGGAATTAAAAGACAGCCCCAAGCTTTAACACGCTCAGTTATTTGAGGTGAGCTATATGCTGTAATGATGATAAATTTATCAGAGATTTGTTTAATTGAATATTTTTTCTTGGCCTCTTCAAGAATATCAAATCCTGAGATATCTTGAAGCATTAAGTCACAAATGATTCGATCATATTCATTGGCCTGCAAAAGTCTTATGGCACTTTTCCCATCACTTGATGTGTCCACTTGTGCACCATTTTTTTCCAAAATCATCTTCAGGGACATTTGGATTAGCTTTTCGTCTTCAATTAATAAGATTTTCATAAGGGATATCGCAGGTGAAAATAGTTTCTTCATGATTGGATTTTTTTAAGTAAAATGTCCCGCCTACGGATTTTGCCATTTCATTGCAGATTGTAAGGCCAATACCTGTACCTTCACTTTTAGTGGTATAGAAAGATTTAAATATATCTTTATGGCTATTGCTGAGAATACCAGGGCCATTATCATAAACCTGGAAGGAAATGGATTTTTGGTCATTGGATGTAATTTTGATAAGAATCTTACCTGCTTGATTTGTTTGTTGCAAAGATTGGGCACTATTCAAAATAAGGTTGGTAAGAATTTGGGATATTTCAAACGATTTAATTTTTAGGTTTTTGTTTTTGCATTGATCGCATATTTCAACTTTAACCTTTATTCCCTTTAATGAGCTTTTTAACAAGGATAATACATCTTCTAGAATGGTAAGAGGGTCCCGTTTTAAACTTTTTCTTTCCTTTGAAAATGATTTGCCAAAATTGCGAAAAATATCGTTACATTTTTCAACATTATTAAGCATTTGATCTAGAAAGGCCTGGTCATCTCCTGAAGACAGTGTTTTCAAAAGTTCAAGGGATAGTCTAATTCCAAATAAAGGGTTTTTTAGCTCGTGATTTAAAGTATTAAGTAGTTCATTTAAAATTCCAAACTTGTGATGGTGATATAAGCTGACAAGTTGGGAGGCCTGACAATCATCTTTAAGTTGTAAGAAAAAGTCACTGATATGAAGATCAATTTTTTTCTCCTGATCCAGGGTATGTTTAATAATATCGAGATTAAATTTAAAGTGGAGAAAAAACCTAAGCGTTTTGAATCTATTCAATTCATCATCGCTGAAGGAAAAAAGATCATTGCGATGGATAAATATGATCGATTTTACTGACGCATTGGAAGTAAAGTGAAAATAACCGTGACCAGAAAGACTAAGAGCTTTAAATTGTGGCGAAGATAGTTGAACCTGCTCTTGTTTATTTTTTCTGAGTGAGTTAAATATTTTTAGAAAATCAGCGACTTCGATATAACGAATCTTTTTGTGATGGTCCCGATAATAGGCCCTCTGGTTCCCCTTTATATGATAGATGTAACTAATGTCTGCATTCAATTTTCTTGTAAAGAGGCTTGTTGTTTTACTATCCGTGATGCTACTTAAAATGAGGTCTAAATGAGAAGAGTTACTTATAGGGAAATGCTTTTCCGAAACCTTACTGAGAAATTGAGTATTTGCGGAAGACCATCCTGAAGGTAGTCCAGTAGTGTTTTTTTTATGATTTAAAAAAGCTTGGCCTTGATTCATTGGGCCATTTTAGAACTCTTTTTTGATTCCAGCAATTAGCGATTCGCCTCTTGAGCAAATGGTAAGAATTTATTTGAATACCTGAGCATGGTGCTGGGTCTTATACTTCCGGGGTCCTACTCTGGGCCAGGTTATGTTTTGATTCGGCCAAGGTATTTTCGATCAGGTCATATAAAATGCTACACATTTTTGAGCATTGGTCATAACACCAAAATGAGCTCTCTGTTAATTCGACAATATTATTGCCTATAAGATTTGCTTTTTTAACAGTGTGTATCTCTATGACAGGAATAAGCAGGGAGTAGGTTTTACTTAAAAGATTTTGGAGGTGATCGATTTCATCAATTTTAGTGGAGTAGCTTTTTATTTCGACGAGATTAGGTGTTGTCTTGGTGACCTCTTCTAAAATGAAACGGGAATATTTCTTTCCAAACTCAGCAAGTTCATAGAGATGCTGTAGCCCAAGGAGTGTTTGTAAAAAGTCTTGATGGAGTTCTCTGGATATTCTTGGAAAAGGAATTGTCTCTTCAATATTTTGATGAAGAAATAGCGTCGCAACTCGTAAAAGGCTGCCAAAAAGATTTTTCGCCTTGAGAGTCGTTTCTGTCATGGAAGTTGTTGTCAGAAGGCCTTCACTTGAAAATTTAGTTTTAAAAACTTGGGCGCTACTGGTAAGGAAAACAGGTAAGTCCTTAAATGATACGTTTTCCATACTTGTCTCATTTAGTACTCGATCGATTACTTCCGAAACCAATTGATAGCTGACATCCGCATGACACTTGTAGTCGCTACATTGATCATTGGGAAAGCAGGGGAAGCAATTGGTTGTGGGAGAGATAAGAAAAGAGTTCTCAAGAAAAGGCGCTGTTTCTTCTACTCGTACTGTGCCCAATGAGATGATTATATTGGGCCTTTTGTAAAAGGAGGCCATATGAGCAGTAAGAGAGTCATGAGAGATTATTAAATCTGAGGATTTAATAATCTGGGAATTTTCTTGAAGAGTATTGCCAACATGAAAATTGATTCGAGATCTAAATGGTGCAAGGATTGGGCTTTCTTCAATTACCTTTGCCATATGGCGATCATTTTTTCCGCCAATTATGGCAACGGTTTTTTCACGGTGCTTTTTTGCAATTTTAAATATGATTTCCACCCATTTATTAGGCTTCCAATTTTTCTTTTCGGAGGAGGAAAATGGATTGATTGTAATTCGATTATAATTATTATTCGGGTTAGTAATGACCCTTGGTTCCGCATTAGTGCCAATTATTTTTTGAAAAATATTAACAAGATTGATTTTGTTGAAAGTGCCGCGCATAACGACTGAGTATATATACTGAGACCACTTATCGGGAATAATGACTTCTCCGTCAGTATTGTAGCTCAACCCTAGTTTGTAATTACTTTTTAAAAATGTCGTGAGCCAGCCTGAGGACTTTGAGTATGATAAATTAATGCAGGCATTAAACGTGGTGTTTTTAACTTGATTTAAAGAATCTAAAAGCAAGCGATGACCATCTATAGTATCTTTGGCCTCATTAAGATTTGGAAGTAAAATAATTTCGTCGAAAAAATCTTTCAATATAAACATTAATGGGCGGGCAAACTTTTTTCGTGCAAATAACGTTGTTTGGATATCAGGATTACTGGTTTTAAGTCCTTCCATTGAAATGCATGTCTGGACAAGGTCTCCTAAGCGTGAGAGCTGGATAATCGCCAATTTCTTGGGAGCAGGTACGATGATATTATCATTGTCGACTTCAGTTATTTGTAGCGCTTCTTTCATCTGCAATATCCTCTTCCATGAGTAATAAGCTTAAGTACTTTGTGATATCAAAATTGGTAGGGTCGTTCGTGAGAAGTGACTCGCACTTTGTTTTTTCTTCGATAACTTTTACAATTAATTTTTCCATCTAATAACTCGCTCTTAATTCACTCGATTTAGTTTTTACGTTATTAATAAGATTTGTATTTTTGACGTCTAGGCAATAGGACTCAAAGTGCTTAATAACTTCAAAACTAATTTGCACATATCGTTTTAGAACGAATAACTCTTTTTCGATAGCGTTGGTTGAATCGGCGGCAGTATGAATAAGGTATTTATTCGCATATATCTTAAATAGTGAAGAGCAGATCCCTGCGATAGACTTGTCAGGTCCTTCAAACTCTAAAATTTCTTTCAATGTCTCTTCTAGGTGAGTGTCGGGATTTACTATTTGCTCTGGAGGTCTTACCAGCATTCGCAACGCCTTTAATAGGTGACGCGTAAGTGCTGCAAGCTTTTCTTTTTCTTGACTCATTATTCGCAAATTGTGCTGATAATTATTTAAATGGTCAAAGTGTACTTTCGTGTCAATTTGAATATTATTGAATTTTGCTAGGCAGATACGAGATAAAATTCTTCTTATTTCTGAAGAGATAGGCATTTGCTCTTGATTAAGTGGTAATAATATTAAACCAAGCTCATCTCTGACAGGTCGAAAGCAATGTATATTCTTGTGTTGTCCCCAATTGATGGTTTTTTGAAACAGTAAATCGCAAATGGCATCGTATATATATTTTCCTTCTATGTCAGATGTCTTGGAAAAGATAATGATCAGATTTTCTTGGTAGTTAAAATGCTTATAAAAGTCTTTCGGTTTGGTGTGAAGCTCAATAGTCGGTACGTTGAACAAGGATGAAATTTGCTTTGTTTTTGTTTCTGGCGTAATCAATAAATCTAAGTTGTTGATCACTGAAGGAAGAGCAATAATATCAGCTTCAATTGTGACTAGAGAGTTGTCAAAAAATTGATTAATTTCATTCGCTGCCAGTCGTTCTTCTTCTCTAGGTTCAATTAAAATGACAGGAAAGAAATCAGGATTATCTAAAATAAGGTTAAGGGCATCGACGATCGTTTTGGTCGAGATATCCGTCTCTATATTAGAACTTTTTATTTTAATGCCAATAATTTTAACATTAGGGTTCCCCTCTAATGCACGAAGCTTCTGGAAGTTGTGGTATGCAATTCGTTCATGTTCAGGATTACATTTTAAACCGGGTGTTGTTAAATTGTTTTTCACTGAAAGTAAATTAAGGACAATGTCGTTTTGGCAAAATGAGGCATTCGCAGACTTGGTGTAAGGTCCATTATAATAGGCCTCAAATGCGGTTTCGGCCTGTAGGGAAAAAGACTTATTGAGAACACCTCCTACCGTGTCAGCGTTTTCGGATTGGCCTAGCTTAAGATAGCTTGTGATATAGGTACTAAGATAATCGTTATTATAATTGATTATTTTTGACCAAGGCTGTGAGTTTACCTGTGATAAGAAGTCACTCAACAAATTTACTGCAAATCCCTTGTTGTAAATTTGGCTATTGAGGATCGAGATAAGCTTTTTCTTTTCGAAGGTGATAATATGGTCGATATTATCTAGGATATTGGCCTCGTCTTGTAGCGAATCTAGTGTTAAGAAAGTGATCGAGCTATTTGGATATTCATTTTTAATGGCGCTAATGATACGAGTCGATGCGAAAAAGTCATTATTCTCTTTGAGGTTGATGAGAAGTATTTTATTCATAATTTCCTCTTATTGCTGTACGTTTAAGCTTTCTATGATTAGTGGAATAAAGTCTTCTTTACATAGAATTTCATTTTGTTGTTTAATAATTTCTGGTAGTTTAAATAAGTCCGTTAATTCATGAAATTCTGAAAAATATTGTCTTACTTCGTCATCATTAATAAGGGGAGTAATGCTTTTAATTGTAGTGCCTCCCTTATATGTGAGTAACTCTTGAAAATAATGATTAAATATTTGCAGTAGTTGCGGTTGGGCAATCACAGATGGTTTTTGGGTTAAAAACTCAATAATATTTTTGTTATGGTAAAGAGTTTCTATATTAATGCCGACGTGAAATTCGACGTTCTGAGGAAAATTTCCTCTTAGTGTTTTGTAATTTTCAAATAGTTCGACTGAAGGCTCAATCACGATAACCTTATATGACGTTTTTCTTTGGGCCAGTCTTTGACAAAGATTCTCTAAGTGATACCCAAACCCTAGTCCTAATAATAAAAAATTATGATTGTCATTATTTTTTAAATGTTGATTAATGAAAGTTTCTGCTTCCTTTTCAGGGTCATATTGCGAGTGGATGAAGATATCTTCAAGCTTAGGGATGGGGAGTCCCTTTTTTGAGTAAACTATTTCGAGAGAATTACTTTTAGTAAAAGAATTATGATCTGCCATACCTCATCCTTAAGGTGTCATTAAATAGAAGGGCATTCATTGCCCCTTCTACTATTCTCATGGCGGGAGGGGATTTTTGTCAATGGGATTTAAATGCCGACTAATTTAAACGGTCAGGCTATCGAAGGCTTTTAAGGTTGTAACCATTTAATTTCACTCTGTTGGTGTAGATCTCAGCCATTTTTTTTTGCGTTTGGTGCTTACTTTCTTCGAGTATAGAGACGATTTCAATATTAATCATATCGACTTGGGCCATTGCTCTATTCGTATCACACTCCCATCTTCCGATAATATCACTCATTTCTTCGAGCTCGTTTTCAGTAAGTGATTTCAAAAGATTTTCCGTGATGCTTTGGAATTCGTTGAGTACTTTGAAAAGTCTATCTCTATTATCCAGCCCTAAAATTAACTGATCTGTATCTTGTGTGCTCGCGTAATGACGAATTTTATCTGAGGATGAAATTAATTGATCCAATAAATTACAATACGAAATTAATAAAAAATTTAATTGATTCATTTTTGCTCCACTTTATTAGGGGTATCTTTCAGAGATTTAATCGCCTCGCTCCATCCATGATAGAGTGTTTTAAGAACATTAAGGCAGCCGTCTAATGGTTCCTTATCAATTTTGATATTGGCCTGTGTACTAGCGAACAAAATATAGTCATAGAGTGAGGATAATTCTTTAGCAACCTCACCACCAATCTCAAAGTCTAGGGAGTTATTTAGCTCAATAACAATATCCTGAAGTTTTCCTATATACTCACCCTTTTTTGGGATATCGTTTGCCTCTATGGCCTCCATGCCTTTTTTGCAATTTTTAATTGCGGCTTGATATAGCATTAAGAGTATTTGCTCTTTGCTAGCAGTGTGGATAGATGTCTTTTTATAAGCTCCCAGTCCGTAACTCATGCCTTCCTCCAAATGGTTATCCTAGTTGGGTAACCGGATTAGCTCCAGCGCCGCCTCCAATTGCGGCAACTCCAGCTCCTTGTGATTTAATTCGAGATATAGTTTCTTCAAGTCTTGCAAATTTCGATTTTAAATTTTGTTCTTTTTGTTCTAAGTATTTTTCCTTTTGCTCGATCCGCCGATCAACTTCATCAATTTTACTTTGAACAGTTCTTTTTCTTGAAACAAGAAGGCCATCAGGATAGCGTAAAGAATTATTAACCATCTCCTTAATATTATCGACAAAACCCTTTGTTTTTCCCTCGGGTCCAAAGTAACCGGTTAGAACCTGACTAAAAGCAGTATAATTTGAAGCAATCATGCTATCGAATTTTTTCTCATCAAGCTTAAGGGAACCATCTTTTTGGAAGTTGACACCAAGGTCTCCTATACGGAACATCCCTTTTGAGGTTTGAACTGGTTTGAACACCGTCGTGCGAATCCGCCCCTCCAGTGATTGCAATACGATATCGCCTCCTAATGTTTGGGAGGTATCGCTATTCTCATCGAGAGTATTTTGTTCTTTGATAAAGCTTAAAACTTGATTGATTGATTCGATTAAGTCCGAAACCTTTTTGCCAATTGCCTCAACGTCTTCACCAATTTTAATGGTAAACTCTTCGCCGGGGGCTGCTTTTAAAAGGTCGATGGTGAGACCTGGAATTAGATCATTGGCCTTATTATTGGGAAGAGCGACCTCAAATCCATCCAATTTGACAATGGCATTCTGCGCTTCTCTTTCGTATTCGATATAAAAGTCTTCTTCCCCATCTACAAAGTAAAAATAAGGAAATTCGGCCTTGTTAATATCACCCGTATCTTTAAGAGATAGTAATAAATGCCAGGGCTTATCACCATTATTGCCATCATTAATGACATTGGCACGTACTCCTAAGTCTGAATCTTGATTAATCATTTTCGCAACTTTTTCAAGAGACGAATTATCTGAATCGACGTAAATCTCTTTTTTTTCACCATTGGGCAAAGTGAAATTAATAAAACCCACTCCGAGATAGGAATCCTCCTTGGATTCGAAGCCGGAACTCATCGCGGATGATTTTTGTGCCAATTGTTTGACTTCAAATTGGTATTGACCAGGCTCGGCAATATTTTTATCTGCAGTAACGTCTATAATATCTGTATTGGTATCAATTCTAAATTCGCGCAGGGACCTAGCATCACCTGTTTTATTGATATTTCCTCTTATGCCCTCAACGAGACCTATTAGCTCTGTGACTAATTTCTGTTTTGACTGAGTCTTGGCCTTTCGTTGCTCCATCTTCTTCACAGGAATTTTTTCGGCCTCAAGGATTTGCTTTACAATATCCTTGGGGAGCCCAGTGGCAATAGAACCAAATGAGATACCCAATTATTCCTCCTGGAGTTTAGACAATAGGGTCAGGCTTATATTAGCATCTTTAGACGCGGCGGGTTGCCGATGGCAGTATTTTCTGATTCGTGAGCAAGTTAGGACTTTAAATAAATTAAATTCCCGACTCATAAGTGAATGCGATATGATATGAGGGCAAATTTTCTTAAGGTTTTTATGTTACAAAATAATACAGTAAAGAGCTCGGATATTGTAAAGGCGAAAACAAAATTTTTTGTTAATCGAGTCCTAACCTATTTCTTTTTCTTTCTTTTTCCCATTTGGGCCCAAAAAACTCTCAGCTTAGAGACCATTACCCAAGTCGGAGTCATGATTCTCTACATATTCTTTTGTGTCAGTCAGTGGTTTCTTTTAGGAAAGGAAGTTGATCATCGTCTTAAGATTTATTATCGTGTGAATTCATCCTTTGATCGAATTCTCTATCGAGTCATCATCGGTAAGGTCTTTACAATTTTTATCTTTAACCTTTTCTATCTTCTACCATTTAAGTGGTCCTATAATTTTTATTGGGTTTTTTGGATTGGTTTAGGGATTTTTTATTCGTGGCCCACCAGGGGGAAAATAATTCAAGAATCCGTTTCCTCCAATTTTAGCGAATTTGGCTATCTTGATAATTTTGAAAAAACAATTGTTTTCCTCATCTTTTCAATCTTTTTTATAAGTATCCCTCATTATCATGTAGTTCCTAATCTTGAATCGTTAAAACTGGGACTGAATGTTTCGGGCATGATGTCATCTTTTTATTGGAACTATCTCGAGGTGAATTATATTCCATTTTGGAAATACCCTGGGTTATTTAATCACGCCATTAATCTTAATTTCTACGTAATTGGGATGGGCCTTTATCTTGGGTCTTTCTATGCTTTATTGCGTATCTTTGTTTCAAGGCGGCTTTCAATCCTCGGAGTTTTTTGTTGCTTAACCAGCTGGAGTTTTTCGAAAATCCTCGTCAATAATGTTGGTGTTGCATTTGGAAATACGTATTCCGTGATATGGGTATGGGCCTTTTATTTTTTGATTAAATCCGGTACATATCGAGCAGGGCTTTTTCAGGGCGTATATGGCCTTCTCGGAGCGTTGTTTAATAAACTATTCATCATACCTATTATTCTTCAATTGATTATTATTTTGCGAAAATCATTTAAAAATAAAACCAATTGGTACAAGAAGCAATTTTTAAAATATGCTCTTTTCGGTATCGTTATCTCTCTGGCCATGTCCTTATTTGCTTTCGACTTGCCAAGTACCACAGATATCTCAGTCAATTTGCAATTGTTTTTTAAAGATTTAATAAAGCTATTGGACCGCAAAGCATTTTTAAATTTAAGCGCTTTTGGAGTTTTAGTCACGGTAATAGGTCTTTTCTTTAAAGAAAAATTGGATCTTCCCTTTAATGAAGAACAACTTAAGTTATTATTCCTAGCGATTGGCCTGGAGTTTATAATAGGAATTTTATTTGATCTGAATTTTATTATTGGGTTTAACTTATTATGGAAGCTTGTCTTTTTAAGCCTAATACCATTAGAAATTTTATTTCAGTCGATTTCACGCTTACGCTCTAGAAGAAATATGATTTATTTAGTTTATATTTTGATTTGCTTACTGGATAGCCACATCGAGGGCCGCCTAAAGATTTTTTATCGTTTGGTCAATTAAATAATTTTGGCCGAGAACTGGGTAAGAAAACATGGTGAAGTGTAAGGTTTATCTTGTTTACAATCCGGATAGCCTACCAATAGGGGCGATGGGGCCTTATGCTTCAGGTGATCATAAGTTAGAAAAAAATAAAAATGTGAATAAAGTTTGGGTTTTTGTGGAAAACATGAGATAGAATAATTAAAAAAAAATTTTTTACGCACCGTGCTTCGTATAAGTGCCTGATTTTATAAATGTTTTAAATAAAAGCGAAAAAGTCTGAAAAGGATAGTCGGCTTTTTTTAAAATGTGGATAACTTTGCAATAGATGTGGATAAAAACAAGAGAAACAGCATAATAATGAATTTAGCGATGATCAGGGCCATAAATGAAGTCAAAGTGGCCCTAGTAGAACAATTACCGGGTGTTTTCAATGGGTGCTTCTCTGTTGAAAAAAAACAAGATAATACTCTTGTGACCTCTGTGGATTTTTTGATTTCAAATATAGTTAAAGAGGTTCTGGCCGGAATAGGAGAGTTTGATGGTTGGTCTTTTTATTCTGAGGAAGATCATGGTGAATTAACTTTTCCGGCAATTATTTTAGATCCGATTGATGGAACCGCCCAGCTCGCTAGAAGAATCCCAGAGTGTTCGATTAGTCTTGCTTTTATGATGGCACCAGATATAAGTCACCAGCAAAATGTTGGATGGATATATAACCCTTTCACAGGTTTTGAAGCTTTGTCTGAGCATGCCATGCCAAACTTTTTCTTAGAGGAAACACCTCCTCCTTATATGGGAATGATATCCCGGAGTGATTATCGAAAAGGCCTATTTAATGGTGCTGATACGAATGATATTTCTTTTATTCCTAAGGGAAGTATCGCTTTCAAATTAGGCTTGCTAGCAACCGGTTCTTGTGACTTTGTTCTAAGTAAAACTCCAAAAAACATATGGGATATCGCAGCTGGTACTATTATAGCTGAACGGAATAAAGTTTTATGCTTTAATGAAAGGGGAATTGTAAAACATCTAGGTAGTAAAAGAATAATTGGCCCATTAATATGGTGCTCGGAAAAGAAGTTAAAGTCGCTACAAGAAAGGTCAGAGGTATTTCATGTCTTTCAAAGTTAAAGACCATTATTACGATAAGGCCAAGAAAGAGAATTTTTTGGCACGAAGTGTTTATAAATTAGAAGAGATAGATAAAAAATTTAAAATTTTATCAAAAAACAACACTGTCCTTGATCTGGGTTATCACCCAGGTTCTTGGATGCAATATACTGCTAAGGTGATAGGCCCCAAAGGGCGGGCCTACGGTATCGACATAAAGCCTGTTAATAAAAAACTAGTTGCCTTAAAAAATGTTAGCTTATACGAACATGATATTAATGATCTTGAGAACTATGAGTTTTTTGGTGAAGAAAAGCCATTTGATGTTGTGATTTCAGATATGGCACCTAACACAACAGGCATAAGATCAGTGGATCAGGATAGAAGCTTACTTCTTGTCGAAATGGTATTCGAAAAATTACCGGTATTATTAAAGCAAGGCGGTGATTTGGTCATTAAAGTATTTGACAGTAATGGAGCTCAAAGCTTTTTGAGGGATCAAAAAAAGAAATTTAAGGCCATTCATTACCTAAAACCAAAATCAACGAGAGCTGTCAGTAAGGAGTTTTTCGTTATAGGGAAAAGTTATGTTGGAGAATAGGGGAAAACTAATTTTAATATTAGCTCTGTTCACTTCCTCGTTGTGTTTCGCGGAGTATATCCCCTCTCCTTCTTTAATTCGTAAAATAAAGAGAAGAAGCCCAAACTATCTTGGAGCTATTATTATAGACTTAGAGTCTAAAAAAATAATTAAAAAATTAAGTTATAAAAATAGGAGAGATGCATCAGAGTCTCATTTATTTGAGGCAACTCATCCAGCTGCAAGCATTTTTAAAATTATTACGAGTGCCGCTTTATTACAAAACAAAAATTTTACTAAAGATGAAGAGGTTGAGTTTGTTGGAAAAAGAACAACCCTTTATAAATATCAATTAAAAGAAAGAAAAAGTAAAAAATGGGTTAGAAAAACAAGCTTGATAAAATCTTTCGGAACGTCTAATAACGTGGCCTTTGGGAAGCTCGCACAGCAATATTTATTACCTGATGAATTACTAGACATTGCTAAGGGCTTTGGTTTTGGCCAAAAGCTGAGTTCGAGGTCCAATGTACTATCTTACCTCCCCTTTCCAGTCGATAAATATCATTTAGCTGAAATTGCCAGCGGTTTTAACCGCGAAGTTCTAATTAGTATTTATCATGCGGCCTTATTGAATATCCCTTTTTTATCTAAGAACCATCCTAAGAATGAAGGCACTTTTTTGGATCAGAACACGAAAGATGATCTTGTTAGCTTGATGGAGAAAACCGTTTCGAGTGGTACTGCAAGAAAAGTTTTTAGACGTTTTTACCTTCGCCATCGTGTATCTCATCAAATGGGCGGTAAGACAGGTACCATTACTGGTGGTTTGCCATTTGGTAAAAGGGATTGGTTTGTTGGTTTTCTTAAAAATAGAGAAACTGGGAAAGGAGTTGCGTTGGCAGTGATGCAAATTAATAATGGTCGATGGTTCTCCAAGTCTACCGAATTTGCAAAATGGATTTTCCAAGATTATATTCGCAATGAAAAGAATAATTAAAGAATCAAAATATATTTTTTTAACATTACTTCTCCTTTTGGTCGTTAAAAGCTCCTTTATTGAACTATATAAAATCCCATCGGGTTCCATGGTTCCTAACTTACTCGTAGGAGATATCATCTCGGTAAATAGATTGGCATTTGGATTCCAGCCCCCCTTTATTGATACGCTTGCTAAAATATTTCCTATTAAGGAAAGGTATCTCGGGAAGTGGTCTCGTCCTAAGCGCGGAGATATTATCGTTTTTAAATTTCCCTTAAATAGAGAAATGACCTATGTAAAAAGAGTTATGGCGATTCCTGGTGATAAAATATCGATTCGTAATAAGCAGGTATTTATTAATGATCAAGCACTAACCCGACGCTCACTTCAGTTTGACGATAATGAAGTGGATGATCGAATTAAAAATTATCAACTACAGTATTTTTTTGAAAAGATTGCAGCTGAAAAAGAGTTTAGAATAGCAATCGATAAGAAAAATGTATTTAAAAATACATTTGAAGAGAAAGTTGTTCCTGCAAGTACTTACTTTGTAATGGGTGACAACCGCGATTATTCACATGACTCAAGATTTTGGGGTTTTGTTAATGAAGATGAGATTATTGGCCAACCAAACCGAATCATTCTATCATTTCGTTTACCAGGTTTTAATAAGGAATTTGGATTGAGAAAAAATCGGGTTTTGATTGAGTTAAAATGATTTTTTAAGCTGAACACGACTACAACCATCATTTCCTTCTAAAAAATTAATATCGATATCAGGATGACCTTTGGCCTCATCATAAAGGGCCTTTTTTAATGCGCCTGTTCCGTGGCCGTGAATTATGTCGACGAATGGTATTTCTTCACTGCGCAAATCGAAGAGTATATCGAGAAATAATTTTATCATTTCTTCACTTCTTTTACCGCGCATATCATACGAAATCATACTACGAGAAGGTTTACAAACATGAATATTGACTTTTTTCGGGGCCTTTACACGGGCCTTAATGACCTCAAAATTACTTGTATATGATGTAATTTTTCCAAATTGGGCCTTGATTTTATTATTTTTAACTGCGATGACTATTCCTTCTCTATTTAAAACTTTGCAGCGTATTTGGTCACCAATTTCTGGGATATGAAGTGATGCTGAATTGTTTACTGAATTGACTTCTCCAGGAGTCCACGACTCTCTCTCCCCGATTTGATTTTTGATGGTGTTAATGGCATCAACTTTTTTACGGGCGTTTTTAGGAGTTTGTGAGCTTATTTCATTTAGCTGTTTATTGGCCAGAGCGATTAGCTTATCCATTTTGCGTTTATATTTTTCTTTAAATTGAATTTTTATAATCTCTTGATCATTTTCGGCTTGACTGATTTTTTGTATAAGCTCTTTCTTAAGCTTATCAATATCACTCTTTTCACGGGTTATTTCGTTTTGCTTACGTAATAGATCATCCATGATAGAGTATGATTCTTTGTCCGCTTGAGAAAGTTGTGCATTTGCCTGTTGGGAGAGATTATCACTGCCAAGTATTTTGAATTCTATTTTTTGGAACGTTGATATAGCGTTACTTTGACCAGGGGCGCCGCGAGTGACTTTAAACTTTTGACCGGTGATATCGTCATCCGAGGTAACTTTCAAAATATCTATGTCATTTCTAAGAAAACAAAAGTTTTTAAGCTTCCCGTGATGGGTCGAAAAAAGGGAGTAGGAATTTATGGAGATACATTTTTTAATAACTTGGTAGGCCAAAAGTGAGGCTTCGTCAGTATCTGTGGAACTAAAAACCTCATCGACGATAAGAAAATCGTTTTCTTTTGCATTGTGAATATGATGGATGATTTGTGTCGACTCGTGAACAAAGGAACTCTCTCCGTTGATAAAAGAATCATTGCTGCCACTTATAAAAGTGACTCGATTAAAAAATGGAAGCTTAACTTGCGATGAGGGACAGGGAAGGCCATGGGTACAGGAGAACAATATAAAACTGATACCTTTTAAATAGATTGACTTCCCTCCCCCATTTTTACCAGTAATTAAGGATGCCTTTAATCGTTTATCCAAATTAAAATCATTGGGAACGCAATTATTTATGAAAGGAAAGGAAAGGTTTGTAAATTCTATCCCATTATTTTCTTCAATTTGGGGAATGCAATAATTATGACTCAAATGATAATTAATTTTTGACTGGAGAATATCACTTCTTTTGTAAAAATTGATAATCTCGGGAAACTTGGGAATAAGGTGCTTAATGTCTTCGTAAAGTTCAATAAGAATTTTAAATTTTAAATGTTCTATTTCCCGTAAAATATCGACATGTTCTTGGTTTAAATCCGAAAGGGAGTCTGGTTCTACAAAGAGCGTGTTTCCAGAGTTGGAATGTCCTCTGATATTCCCCATCTTTTTATTATACTTACCAGAATGAACTGGTAAGCAGGCCCTTCCTCCTAGGTAATCAAAATCATAATCACGTAAAGAGGATTTAAATATACTGTCAGCTCGTGCGTGAATAATAATTTCTCGAATTTTGTTTTCATTCGTAATTAATTGGAGGTTGAGATTTTTAAATTGAGGATGTTTATGAAATTGAAACTCCCCTTCATCATTAAAGTAATTTATAGAAAGTAATAATGAATCTGGAACTGTTTCTTCTTCTAATATTTTAAAATTTAAAAAGTCTTCAAAAAGACTCTTGAATGGATGCTTTTTAAGTGTAAAAAAATTATGAAGAAGCTGAGTAAATATAAAAATTTCTGGAAAACTTAACAATTCGTCATCGTTAAGTTTAGATTTGATAATCATTATTAAATTATGATCACCTTGAATACCCAAGGTGTTAGTCAAAGTCTGCTGCAACTCTTTTATGTTATCATTTTCCAAAATGCGATAAAATACTAAAATTTCATCCCAGCTTCGAAAAAAGTCCTCGCTAAGCACGTGCTCTTTACTAAAATTTAATCGACAATAACTTTGTAACTCTTGGGTTAATTGAGGTATTCCTATATTTCGAATACAATTTAAAGAAGAAATAAATTGGGGTTTAGTGTTCATGATTACCTCTAGTCTAGAAATTTATAATATTGCGCACAAATTTAATAGCAAAATTAAAGAAAAGTTTATTCCCAAAATTCAAAGGGTTTACTCAACGCCCCATTTCCTTACGTTAAGCATACGCTTTCCAGGGGAAAGTAATTATTTATGCCTGGGTAGAGGAGCAGGTTATGAAGGACTGTGGCCAGCGAGCGAACAAATACCTACACAAGTGAGAGTTCAGGATAAATTTCGAGACCTTGTTAAAAAACACTTTAGAAATAAAGCATTATTAAAAATAACGGCCCTAGAGAATGAGCGAGCAGTTTGTTTTCACTTAAAAAGTAAAACCAAGAAATTAGATGTATTGATCCTGTGGAAGGGGAGGAATACCTATTATGCTTGGGTTGATTTAAATGAAAACATTTACTATGCGCTATGGGAAAATCGTAAAAATACTCTGGACCTAGATGAATATGCAATGAACCCATTCAGTTATATTTTTGCAGATAAGATTGGGATTGAGCCTAAGCGAAAAAATAGGGGAGGGCCGGTTTTTGACTTCAATACATATATTGAAACGATTAAAAATAAAAATGAATTAGTGTTTAATAAAAAAAAGAAAAAAAAAGATCGCAAAATAAATTTTTTAAAGAAAGACCTATTAAAAGTTAAACAATGGAAACAAATTCAAAAAGATCTTATCGCTGAAAATATTGATTTGGAGCCACAAAACATTATCGTGAAAGGCATTAAGTTTAAATTTAAAAAAAACCATAATCTGTATCAGAAAAAAGACATCGTTTTTCAAAAATTAAAACGGCTGAAGGCCGCGGAAGAAATTATCACTCAAAAAATTGCAGCATTTGATAAGCAAAATAATCACACTTTAAAAATAGAAAGCTGCAAAGTCATTACACCAGTCTGGGGTATTGAGAAAAAAAATAAGATTAAAAAAGTAACGCTCAAGACAAATACGGGAGAGGTTTGGTCGTATAATGGGACCAGAATATGGGTTGGAAGGAATGCTCATGAAAATGATCAGCTGCGCCAGATAAAAGGCCTTAAAAAGTCGATATGGGTTCACCTCGAGGGTTATACAAGTGGTCATGCATTCATAGAAATAGAAAACAAGGCCCAATTATATGAAATATTAACTCTTGTGGGTTCCTTGTTGCGAGACTATAGCGAGTTAACAATGACAGAATTACCATTGATTTACACTGAGGCCAAAAATTTGAAAGGTGTTAAGGGGAGGGCCGGTGCCGTTACCGTGAAGAAAGAAAAACATATTAAGGTTGATTACCAAAAGGGGTGGAGGGAAATTCTTTCCGTACTATAATTATTTAAAGCATAGGTTGCTATTATAAAATAGAAGAGGAGTGCCTATGAAAATTGTTGTCGTTTTTTTGAGTGCCATTTTGATGGTGAGTACCACTAATGCAAGCCTGCCTAGTGAAGTCATGCAAACAAATAAAAAAGTGTATGACATCGCCGAGATTGGGGTTAGGGATCTCATTGTTGATGTGAGAATTAAAGGGCTAACAAAGACATTAGAGAGTACATCGAATCTTGGTAATTTGACTGACGTTTATTTTCGAGTGTTTTGGAATATTACTCGCAATATTAAATATATTAAGCTTGAAGGATTGCCAGAAGGTTTTCTTGAAATTAAGAATCAGTTAAAGCAATTAATTATCCCTCATTTAAATTATATAAAGCCGATGCCCGTTGAAAAACAATTTTCAGGTATTCCTTTAAAAGGAACTAAAGAAGGGGTTTTTACTGGGCCTATCGACGATAAAAAGAATAACCTTAATGGTACGATTCAAGTACGATTAAACCACAATGGAGTTATTGAGAAAGTTGTCAAAAGTTTGTCAGGTGGAGTTTTCCAAAATGAAATAGAATATAATAATGAAAAAAAACGTTATTATGTAGAAAAATTTATTACTGAAAACACAGTTAATAATATTAAAACTAGAGTTGTTTCCGACATTAGTTACACCAGGGTAAATGGATTTTTGTTACCTGAAAAAATAAACTTGAAAACAAAAATGACTCAGTTATTTGGTAAAAAACTATCGAAAGAAGGGATTACAAGTAATGTGATTTTTTCTGATTATCAAATAAATACTGGGAGGCCACAGAAGGTGATCTTAGATCTTAGGAAAAAATGAGGAAAAACTATGTAATATTATTATTACTGCTCGTGATTCCTTCCTGCTTTAAGCAGGCGCCTCCAGAGCTTAAAGATGATTATAGACTTGGGGATGCTAACCCCTCACGGCTTAAGGCATGTGCTCAAACCAATTTTAATAAAAACGTATTAGAGAAAAGAAACCTCAAAAATCTATTTGTTTGTACAAAATGGGACTTGAATTTTCCTGAAATGTATAATGGCATTCGCAAAATAAATGAAAAAAACTGGAATAATTTTTTTGGCCCCTTGGATCGCGAATTCCTAACGAAAAAAGAAACGAGGGATAGGCTCATTCGAAGTATAATTAACTTGAGTAATGATGGCGCTCTTGATGATTTCAGTACAATTCTTACCAGTCTTAATAGCACTAATGTGTATGATTCATGGAGGGATATTTTTTTCTGCGCTTTAAATAAGGATGATCACACGTGCCAAGGGAAGGTTTCCTTAAATATTGATGATTTGGATAATTTAATAAAGATATTTCCAAAGGATGAAGAAGGATATCTCTTACTCTATAAAAATTTTATCAATTTTAAAAAAGCTCTACTGAAGAGTCATAAAACCTTTGGTGAGGAACTTTATAAAATACATGATCATCCACGCTTTATTGCAGGGAGGATCTCTTTTTTTGATGGAATGTCACTTAGTCTTCGAAAAAACTTACCTACAAATTGGCGCAATTTGTATGCTAACTTTTTTAATGCAAAATATAAAGAGGACCCATGGTTATATCATTGGCTTTATAATAAAAAAAATCAAAATACTTTTAATTATATTATTCGATATCCTTTTCATTATTATCCGGGCTTTTCAAGCGATCTATATTTACTTAAAGAAGGTTATAGAAAGGGGATTACTTGTAAAAGTGACCACTCATTTGTAGTAGATATTAAGGCAAGTAGTAATACCCAGATAGAGTATATTAAGGCCCAGAATGCCGAAAACTTTAGCAGTTCTCTATTGGAAGAGATTAGTACAATTACTTTGTCAAAAGATATTTGCCCCCAGTTAATAGGAAAGGACATTGGAACTGAAAAGAATATTAATTATTTAAATTTCCTAGAGAAAATATCAGCATTTAACTCATCGAGCTCACGCTTTCATTTCACATCCTTTTTGCTCAATTTATTGGATCCTAAAGCAGAGAAAGATAAGCTGGACCTATTGTCTTATTTTTCGTCTTCAGAAATGCTCAGCACATTAAGCTTTTTAAATACGCTCATAGATTTAAACCCAGACTTGTTTGAGGAGGGCCTTTTTTTACTGAAACAATTAAGTGGGGAGGGCTTTTTCGATATCGGGCTAATCGCTAGAAAAATATATGATATTAAGAACAAAAAAAGTGCCGACAGTTTTAATAAAGTTTGGCAAATTTTAAATCCCGATAGTAAGACACATATTTTAAGGCTGATGGATCATCACTTTTTCCCTGAGATTGATTTGAACTCACTGCTGAAGTTTTATGAAGTTATATTTAAGGAGTTTGTAATATCTGCTCCTAAATTAGCGAATGAATATAATTCCAATCGAAAAGCTCGAGAGAATACAATTAAAGCATTGGCCGACATTGCAGACAAATTGGCGGGAGAAAATACTCTTAAAGAATTTACAACCTTTTTTAGTGAGAAGCATATTCTTAAAATTGTCGATGTTTTAATGAATGGGGATAAAATTAAGGTTTATGCCTCTAAAAAATTGAACTGGGATCGGTATGAACAACTCAAAAAGAAACAGCAATACCCCCAGTATAAATTGGTAGATGGTAACAATGAAAATACAGGTGAGTGTATTGAGGCCATCCTAAAATTGAAAAATGTGAATGATTTTATTGATCATTTCCCCCAGAAATGTGTTCACGCAAAAGGATTTAATTTCCAATTAGTCCAGAATTTTAAAAAAGCGAATATTGAGTTTCGCAAAAACTCTAATATGAAAATAGATCCATTTAGTACTGACTATTTACTATCTCCTCGTCTTATCGCAGAAAATGTTCATAATTTAAAAATAATTCATGATAATTATGGCGATAAAGAATTTCTAAATCTAATTGAAGATTTGTTGTCTCCCAAGACTGGTATAATAAACAAAGAGGTAAATAATCTTTTAGCTTCCCTTTCAAGCATTTTTAAAAAGTCGAATGGGCAGGACCTATTTAGAAATGATGTACTTCAGAGGCTACTTGATACAGACAACATTAAGAAAATCAATTTAATTCTCGAAAAGTATCCCATTTTGAGAAAGAACTTTATCGCTTGGAAAAAAAGAGGGTCATACGATAGAAGATTATCGCAGAAAAAAAATTATTCCACACAGTATAAATGTCAGAAATTTAATAATGAAGAGATTGGCGGTTTTCCTTGTGCAACATTGGATGTTGTAAAAACGATTTTGCGTAGAATTATAGCAATTGCTCAAAGAAAAAATGGTACAGGGAGAGTAACGGGAATTGAATCATTGTTGGCCGGATTTAGTGTCAGTCATGGTGTAGAAATTCCTTATGCATCAAATAGTTCGCAAAGCAAGGTACTTACTGTGGGTGAAATGGTATCAATGCTATATGATTTAACAGATAAAACCTTAGCAATAAACAACAGCACAATTTCATATTATCAAAATAAAGACCTAGATAGAGATTATATTAAATATTCCAATGCAGAATATGCGGTAATTGAAGATGATCTTCTTGATAAACATGAAGATAGTTTTGAAAAGAAAAGAGAACGTTTCACAACCATGGAGAGAGTTGAGGCCTCTGTCCGGGAAGTACGATTTGACCTTAACTACCTCGGGGTTCATTATAAAAATGCCGTAGCGCGATCTAAAAATTATAATAAAGTAGTAAGTGAGAAGAAAAAGTTATTTCAAACTTGTGTTGGCTTTAAGTTTTGTGGCAAATGGCTTAATAAGTCAGAGAAAAAAATGGCCAAAAATGCGATAGCTGTTTTCGATGGACTTGGAGATTTGAATAGTAAAGAAAGCTTTCGTTATGGTGATTTTACCAAGGGGCTGTTATCTGTTCTGGTAAAATCGAGCTCTGAGGCCGCAAGTGTTGCGCCAATGAAAACGATAAAAATTCTTAGAAAGAAAATAAAGGTTCCGGTAAAAATAAAGAACTCTAGCCTTAAGAAACATAATGGATCATTATTAACTAATTTGACAATGATCGCCGGATTTTCCAACATGGCACGCTTTATTAGAGGTCATATTCTATTGGACCAGAGCATAGACTCTTTAATAAATAGCAAGGTAATGAAGCGTTTAAATAATTTCCTCTTAAAGGATATTGACCCTAAAGTTCTTGCTGGTTATCTTTTGGATTCACTCAATGAAATCGATGAAAACGTCAAAAGAGGGGAGGAGCACCCTGTCAGCTGGATTGTTGATTACTTAGCTAACTTAAGTGATCAAGAGTTATTTTATATTGAAGATCTTGTTATAAACTCACTAATTGTTTTAACTTACGCTGATAATTCTAATACACAATTGCAGGCCAATTATTGGAATATCTTTGCGAAAGTTTTACCAATTTGGCAACGGTTTCGGCCACTTTTTGAAGATCCCCAAGTAAAAGGTGAAATTAGAATTATAAGCGAGTGGTTAGAGTATTTAGTGACAGAGATTGAGGCAGGCAATACTAATGTTTTAGTGATTATTAGAGAAGGCCTTTCACTACTTGACTCAGTTATACAAGATCCTGGAGCTTCTAATATTTTAGAAAAATTTATTTTAATGGGTAGAAAGCATGATATCAGCAACGAGTTTCGCGAGATAGGAGTTGCGATGATTTCTATCGTGGAAAAACTTGGCCAGGACAATAAAACAAGTCAGCAAGCAAGTGATTTTCTTGACAAAGTTATTTTGCAAAAAGAATTTTCAATTAAAGGTATGATTGAGTTCTTAGAACTGAGCACGCTTAGGCCTCGTGAGGGTGTGGACAACTCACTATATGATTTTGCAGGGGAGTCAATTAAGGTTTTGGCCTTAAAAGAGCATGGGATATCAGGCTTCGATACTTTTATCACTCACATTGTCGGCCTGAAAGAGGCATATGTTGACTATTTTGGTAAGTATTTCCCTCATATAAAATTTTTAAAAAAAAATACAATCATGAATTATTCTCCTTAATTGAAATTACATCTAAATAAATTAAACTAGAGCTAACAAATAAAAAAGGGTGCTTATGAATTCACAAGCTAGAGAAAAAATTATCGAGGCACTTGGTGCTGCAAAACAATTCATTTTTGGACAGGATGACATGCTAGACGGCATTTTGGCGGCGCTGGTATGTGAGGGACATTTGCTTATTGAAGGAATGCCGGGACTTGGTAAAACAATGAGTATAAATGCGGTTAGCCGGCTTTGTGATTTGGCCTTCAATAGAGTTCAATTTACCCCAGACTTATTACCTTCTGATCTTGTTGGAACGATGATTTACAGCCAAAAGGCAGAAGAATTTAGTACCAAATTCGGCCCAATATTTACCCAATTATTGTTAGCTGACGAAATTAATCGCTCTCCCGCAAAGGTTCAATCAGCCTTACTTGAGGCCATGGCGGAAAAACAGGTAACGATAGGTGATCAAACTCATCGCCTATCGAGCCCATTTGTTGTGATGGCGACCCAAAATCCCATTGAGCAAGAGGGAACCTATCCATTGCCTGAAGCACAACTCGACCGATTTATGATGAAAATTGAAGTCGGTTATCCCGACTTTCGGGCAGAACGGCAAATTTTGGAAAAAAATGATAACGCTATCAATAAGATGGCATCAGTATTATCGACAGATGATCTGATCGAAGCACAAGGACAAATTGAAGAAATATATATGGATGAAAAAATTAAGGATCTTATTGTATCTATTGTTCACGCAACTCGACCGGGTAACAAGTTATTTATGAAAAAGTATGACGGCGCTATTTTGGCGGGAGCATCCCCCCGTGCTGCAATTTGGCTACATAAGGTCTCACGCTTTATGGCATTTATGGAAGGGAAGGACTTTGTGTCTCCTGAAAATATCTTGGGAATTGTCCCGAGTGTCTTAGGCCATCGAATTATTCTAAGTTATGAGGCGTCAATCGATGAATTAAAAACAAAAGATATTACACTCGATATAGCGAGAAGTTTAGTCTAATGAATTTAAATGAGATACATAAAATTGTTTCAAGTTTAAAGCAAAGAGTTTTTAAAAAAGCGAATTCTCACTCTATCGGAGCTTTGAAATCGAGTTTTAAAGGCACGGGGCTACAGTTTCGGGAGCACCAGATCTATCAACACGGGGACGAAATTCGTTTTATTGACTGGAAGCTTTTGGCCAAAACGAGTACGCCGTTTATAAAAACATTTGAAGAAGAAAGAAACGTTGAAATTGTTATTGTTATTGATGCTGGTATGAATATGTGGCATGGGCATAGAGGCAAAACAAAATTTCAGGCCGCCTGTGAAA
Organism: Bacteriovoracaceae bacterium; assembly: GCA_041586955.1. GTDB lineage: Bacteria > Bdellovibrionota > Bacteriovoracia > Bacteriovoracales > Bacteriovoracaceae > JBFGZE01. Next base: position 23,997 of record JBFGZE010000006.1, on the reverse strand, counting down.
TAACTTGCTTGATGTATTTACTGGCCAAGGAAACGAACGATCAGGTTAGAACAATAATTATATCAAATGATATAATAACCTTACCCAAGCTTAATGGAGATAAAGGTGTTGCTGCTTTTGTATCCGCTCTTGATAAGCATAATTTAAACTTTCAGGAAGTCGAAATTGATAATTTACCACCAATGGGCCATTGTTTAGATCGACATGTGGAAATACTAAAGCATGTAAAAAGAAATAGAGAGATTATTCTATTGTCTGATTTTCTCGATTTTTTAGATCCCAATATATTAAGGCAGGTCGTTTTTAATAAAAACGTACATGCCTTTAGAATACTTGGCCCACTTGATGAAATGGATAAGACACCATTTACGATTTTGGGGAGAGGAGAAAATGGTGACTCGGTTTACCAGTCTGCAAGTCATGACCTAGTCGAAAAGAATTTAAATCTGAAAAAAGTTAAAACTTTAAGAGTAAAGGAAAGATATTTGGATGAGTTTATAAAAGAAATGCTATGAAATTTATAAAATTATATTTGATTTTCTATGTACTAATTTCATCAGCCTCAGCATATGAGACCAAGGCAGTATTACGACTAGAAAATGAAAAAATAAAAATGGGAAACATATATGATGGCGAAATCTTTATTTGGCCAATCGAAGGAATTCTTCAGAATGATATTATGGCCCTCGAAGGGCAGGTCGTTTTTGATTGGCTTTTTATCAATAAGGTCTACTCTCAAGGATTTTCTAAAAACAATAAGGATGTCTATGAGGTTTATATCCAAGCGATCCCAATTGTTAGTAAATTGCCGGCAGCCCCGTTTATTTGGAGTATAAGAGACTTAAATATTCCCGTTGAGTTTAAAGTTGGCCATATTGAGCCTACTAAGGTGTCAATTAAAGATTTCATTATAAAAAAGCCAAATTTCAAATATACTGGCGATGACAAAAGCATTTGGCATTATTTAGTGCCAAATAGCAAACAAACCTGGCCAATAAATTTACTGATCACATTTTTTGATCTTGTCTTGTTGTTTGTTGGAGCTCACTTTTGGGTGAAGATAAAAAAGAGAAAAATAGCTCTGTTAAATCACAAAAAGAAAATTATTGAAAAAGCACGTTGGAGAGAAAGAATATCCCAAGCAGATAGTCGGGAGTCCTATGAAGAGCTATACCGTCTGAAAAATGATTGGACTGTTTTAGTAGACGGTGAAAGTCAGTTTGTAAAAGATTTTAATAAAATTTTAAATAAGCACCAATTTAAAAAAAAATGGGGCATAGATGATTTAAAAGAGGTTGAGGAAGTTACCAAAACTCTAAAGAGGTTATTTTAATGTCTTATAGCAATCCATTATTCGCTTTGATTGGAATATTAGGGTTCGTCGTTTGGACTGTTCGATATTTTAAATTATTTAAGAAAGTCGAATTATTCGGACCTTTTGTTAAAAAGAAAAAATCATTGCGAACCCATATGTTATATTTAGTGGGCCTGGTGGGATGGTTATTTATTAGTTTTAGTATGATGGGGCCACGTGAAGAGGCGGGGTATTCTAATAATAATATCAAAGTAAATGACATCTTTTTTGTTGTCGATGTTAGTCGCTCAATGTTAGCGGAAGATTTTCGCCCAAATCGTCTTGAGGTCGCAAAAGAAAAGATTAAGGAATTTGTAACATTAAGACCAACTGACAGAATCGGTCTCATTATGTTTTCAGAAAGGGCCTTTACATTATTACCATTAACGACAGATTTAAAATTGGTTAATAAAATGGTTGATGATATAAAAGTAAGTTCTTTATTGGGGATGGGAACGAATATTGGAGATGCCTTGGCACTGGCCGTTGGTCGGGCCGCACAATCAATTACTTTAAATAAGTTTATTGTTTTACTCACTGACGGTGTCAGCATGATGGGGACATTAACTCCAATTCAAGCCGCTGAAAAAGCAAAGGACAAGGGGGTCAAAGTTTATACAATTGGCATGGGGAAATTAACAAATGATAAAATGCTGAAAATGGGCAATCGCTATCAAAATATTCCCGGAGGAAGCGTCGATATCGAAACCCTAAAAACGATCTCGAAATTAACAAATGGCAAATCATTTTACGCTTCCGATACCCAGGCCTTAAAATCGGTATTAGAAGAAATACAAACCATGGAAAAAATAGAAATTAAAAAATCAGGAATGATTATCTATAAAGAAAAATTCTGGATTTATTATCTTTTGGGCCTTTCCTTGATTCTGCTTGTTGAAGGTATTAATCTTTTCTGGCTTAAGGATTTATTATGAGCTTTCTTAAGTCCTATTTGATTATACCCTTAGTGATATTAATAAGCGTTTATCTTATATTTTATTTCGTTAATATTAAGAAATTTAATACATGGGTTTATGAAATATGGGGTAAGCAGCTTAACACAAGGGTTAAGATTTCCCATATTTTTTATGCTATTTTTATTGTCCTATTTACGCTTCCCCTGTTAGATCCACGGGGCCCTGCCAAAAAAGCAGATGCGAATATTCCAGATCAAAAAACAATAATTATAATTGACTCCAGTGCCAGCATGTTGGCTGAGGATGTTAAACCGAATAGGTTTCAAAAATCCTTAATGATGGCCCGTCACTTTGTAAGGAAATCGGTCGGGCATCAGATCGCAATTGTAAGTTTTTCTGACTATCAAAAACGTATTGTTCCCTTTACTGATGATTTAGATTTATTAGATGCACGTATTTCTAGTCTTGAGGAGCTTGATATTACGAAGGGAGGATCCTCTATTAATTTATCCATTAAGGAATCATTACAATATTTTTTAACTGAGAAGGGTTCCATTAATGGGAATTTATTAGTTTTTACTGATGGGGAAGATCATTTTAAAAATGATATCGAAGTGCCTGAAAATGTGAATATCGCACTCGTTGGCGTAGGAACTCTAAAGGGAGGAAAAATTCCCTTAAGGTCTAGCTCCGGAGGTTTTAAGCGTTTTAAAAAGTTTAATGGCACGGAAGTAATAACTAAACTTAAAGAGTCGTACTTTAAAGGGTTCGTAAATAAGATTAAGAAATCAAAATACTGGATAGTTCAGTCTTATAGCATACCAACAGAGGAGATAATCGATTTTTTTCGTAAAAATTTCCTTGTTGAAATGGAGAAGGGGAGTATCACTGTTCGTCCAGTGTGGGCGCCTTATTTTGCGAGTGCAGGGATTTTATTTTTTACTATTGGCGTCTTCTCCTCATTTGGTAAAAGCTTTCTCATCTTAGCTTTAGTCGTTGGATTTAGTCACAATGAGATAAGTGCTGATGAATTTATTCATGACAAATTAATGGAAAAATATAAAGAAAACGATTTGAATGTAGAAGAGAGACAATATCTCGGGTTTTCCTTTCTATCTCTTGATGACGCAAATAAAGCCGAAATTATTTTAAAAGGCCGCAAGAAGTCTTTAACAAATGATGCCCTTATCAATCTCGGTGTAAGCTATATAAAAAATGGAAAAATTAAAGAAGGACTTGATTTATATAAAGAGTTGAGTCGAAAGGACGACCTTTCCATAGAGCAAAGGAATGAAGTTCTACAAAATACTCTTTTGGCCTTGAGCAATGAGCAAAAGAAAAAGTCGAATAAGTCTAAAGAAAATGATAAGAACGATAAAAACAAAAATAATAAAAATGATGAAAACCAAAATAATAAGAATGATGAGAACAAAAGTGACAACGAAAAAAATAATGATAATGATAAAGATAATAAAAAGAATAAAAAGCAAGATGGGGACAAAAAAGATTCAGATAAAACAAAGAATAAAGGTGATAAGAAAAATGATGACAAAAAGAAAAATGGAAAAAATGATAATGAAGGTGAACAGAACAAAGATGGGCAAGATAAGAGTCCTGAACAGAAACTAGCAGATAAAGAAAAAGAGATTGAAAAAAAACGTAAAATGAAAAAAGTTCCGGCGCTTATAAAACAAATTTTAAATGAAGATAGAAATCTACAAAAAAAGTACTATAAGACAATTTTAAAAGGAGGGAGTAATGGGAAAAAAGATTGGTGAGCTCATATTTGTCATTTTTCTACTCTGTCTACCTTCGTTGGCCTACAGTTCAGATGCTTTAACCGTTGTTGTTGACCCTCAAACTCCAGTGAAGGGAGAGCCTTTCAATCTTGTTTTTAAGATAAAATTTAGCGGAGATGATGAACCTTTCATTTCATTTGATCCCGGTCGCGCAAATGTCCTTGGGAAAAGCAATCAAGGTGTTTCTATTCAAACGACCTTGATTAATGGGAAGTTTAGTACAACTAAAGAAGTGACATACGTCTATGAATTACAAGCGGATAGGGCCGGTTCCTTCCAGATTCGAAATATTAATGTCGAGGTTGGCAAAGAGACGTTCAAGCATGACAACGTCAATATTAAAGTTCTTTCTCAGCAAAGACAGGCCAAAGAAATCTTTATGATGGCCATTCCAAGTAAAACGACGGTATTTGCAGGAGAGGGGATAGATGTAACTTATTATCTTTATTATCGTCATAATTTACGTAGTATCGATATCGTGAAGTTTCCAGATCTCAAAAAATTTATAAAAAGATTTTACCAAGCTGAAAATAAGGAAGAGACGGTTACTTATCAAGGCGTAATCTATAAAAGACGGCCACAATATAGTGCGCGGATATACCCAACAAGTCCTGGGAATTACAGCATAGACCCAATTCGTCTGAAAGTAGGATACCTTGTTACTCAAGGTAGAAATGATCCCTTCCGTAACTTCGGCGTTTTTGGGTTTCAAAACGTAAAAATGAAAAGTAAGAGCATTTCATCACGAAAAGTGGATGTAAAAGTAATAGCATTGCCTAGTGAAGGCGTTCCGCCATCGTTTACAGGACTGGTTGGGAAGCACACAGTGTCTTTTAATATGCCTAAAAATAGATTTGTCGTGAATGAGGCCATGGAGGCCCGTCTTGTTATACAAGGTGACGGTGCTTTAGAGACTTTTGATTCACCGTTATTATATAGTGACCCTTCAATTGAACAATTTGATACCAAAAGTAATTTTGATATTATTAAAGGTAATGGTGCTCGAAAATCTTTTGATTATACCTATTTGGCAAGAGCACCATTCAATATTAAATCTTTCCCTCTGAAATTGGCCTTTTTTGACCCAGAGAAGGCCTCTTATTATGAGACAGAAGTTCTATTGCCTGAAATTAAGGCCGCTGGAATGAGTTCAAGTGGTGTTAGCTCCCTGCCTAAAGATGGTGAAGCAGTTATAAAAAGTGAGCTTTTTGATAATAATGAAAAAGTAGTGCTACTTTCTCCAGTATTTGTCCTTGGTCTATTCAATTCACTTTCGTGGCCTCATTATATTAATTTTATACTAATTGCATTAATATTCATTTTAGTGGGATTGCCTTTAATCAAGTCCTGGACTAATGACCGATTAAATGGCAAAACCTTGGACAAGCTTATCACTAAAATGAAAAAGGACGGAATAACCTACTCAGACCTATTTTTAGTCCTTAATAATCTAGGTGAAGCTGATAAAACGATTCGTGAGCTTGTAAATGGTTCCGGTCTTTCTGATGGCGCTAAACAATATTTTTCTAAATTGATTGATTTGTGTGAAAAAGAAGTTTATTCCGAAGAAAAGAGTACGGATAAATTACAGTTTAACGCAAACCATTTCAAAGAGTTAGTAAGCCTTTATGAAAATCAAAGTAATTAATAAACTAGATCAAATAAACGAAGATTTTATCTTAACAATAGGAAATTTTGATGGTGTTCATATAGGGCACCAGGCCATGCTCTCTGAAGTTAAAACTTTTGCTGTAAACACCTCATGCAAAATGGTTGTTACGACATTTTCTCCTCATCCTCAAATTGTTCTAGGAAATAAATCGAATTTTCTTATTTGCAATGAGCAACAAAAAGTAAATTTTCTAAACGAATGTGGCGTTGATTATATTTATATCATTAATTTCAACATAGAATTAGGGAGAAAAAATCCGGATGATTTTCTAAGGGAATATATAGATCATCATAATTTAAAAGGTGTGTTCCTGGGTTATGACTTTACTTTTGGTAATAAAAAAATGGGCAATTATGACTTCGCCAAAAACTATTTTTCAAAGAAAGATATTTTAGTTAAAGAATTATCAAAGTTTGAAAAGGATGGTTCAGCGGTAAATTCTACTCGGATTCGCAACCTTCTTCATCGTGGTGATGTCAACGAGGCCAAGAACTTATTGGGGAGACCTTTTTTAATTCGCGGTATTGTCGTGGAAGGTAAGAAAAGAGGGCGCACAATCGGTATTCCGACGGCAAATATGAAAAGAGATAAAGAGTTTTTAGTGCCCAAGTTGGGAGTTTACGCTACAAAGGTGTACTCTGATGGCCACGAATATAATGCTGTCACCAATATAGGAATTAACCCAACTTTTGGTGATATTGATGAATATCAAATTGAGTCCCATTTATTAGATGCAAATGTTGATCTTTATACGAAAGAGATAGAGATTGAATTTATACAGTTTCTAAGGGCGGAACAAAAGTTTGAAGGTTTGGAATCTCTTGTTACTCAAATAAAACTGGACATTGAAAGGCGTAGAGAACTGAATGACTAAGCTGGCATTAATTGGAAAAAATATCTCTCATTCACGATCTCAAGAAGTCTATGAAAATATACTTGGACGCCAGATAGATTACACGTTGCTCGATTTTCCTGATGAAGAAGAGATTAGCTCCTTAAAGGAATTATTTACCAATTATGAGGGGGTATCCATTACAAGTCCTTATAAAACTTTTTTTCTTAATAAGGTGAAGGTTGGTGAAAGTGAGAAAAAGCTTGGTGCCATTAATTGTTTGATTAAAAAAAATAATGAAATTATTGGCAAAAATACTGATTATGATGCTCTTAATATTATTCTTCCAAGCTTAATTAAAAAAAAATCTTTTAACGGAATTCTTGTTTTGGGCTCTGGTACTATGGCCAATATTACCAAAGAGGTCTTGGAAAAAAATAATTTTTTATTTGAGCAAATCTCTAGAAAAACGCATGGGGTATTGGAAAATATAGATTGTTCCCAATTTTTCCAAAAAGATAAGATACTTATTATAAATACCTGTTCACGTAACTTTTCTTTTAATGGTGTCATACCAAAAGACTCGGTTTTTTATGATTATAATTACAACTTTCAACCTCATATGGCCCTCAATGAAAATTGTGATTATAGAGACGGTATGGAATTACTAAGAATGCAGGCCGAAATAGCTCTACGTTATTGGTCAATCAATTAAAATATTTATGTAAATTCAATAAATCTCCGAAAAATAGATATTGAAAGGATATTTTATGTTTCGGAAAGAATTTGTCGAAGTCATCAGTAAAACTGGTATGGTGCCAGTTAAAGATCTTCGCCCATTATTGAGTGATAAGAGTCATAACAAAGTTAATGAACTGGGTCTCCTTGACTTAGACTTCTTTGATGATATTCGTTTTGCCAAACAGGTCGCAGATAATTCTGATATTACTTTTATAGATTTGTCGCGCGCAAAAATAAAAGAGCATTCGATTAAGTTAATGAAGAAAAAAGATATTGTGAAATATCGTGCGATACCAATTCAAAAAACAGGCAAGTCTGTAAGCTTGGCCATTTTTGACCCGAGTATAATAGATTTGCGCACCGAGCTGCAGACAGTTCTTCAACATCCTGTGGAATTCATTCTTACTAATTTATCCTCTTGGGCAAGTATATTTGAACGCGTCCATGAATCAATTGATGAATTGCTCGGTACTGTTAAACAAGTTAAATCTGAAAATGAACAAGAAGCCGATGCGAATATTCGAGAAGAAGATATCGGTGAAGAGTTAATTGATTATGTTAACCGAGTTTTAGTTCATGCCTTTATCTTGAAGGCCAGTGATATCCATATTGAACCCTACGAAAATGATTTTCGAATTCGTTTTCGAGTCGATGGTACTTTACATGAAAAGTTTAGGCCTAATCGCAAACTTATGGCACCAATCATATCACGATTGAAAATTATGGCCCTAATGGATATTTCCGAAAAGCGTAAGCCTCAAGATGGTAGGATTAAATTGTCAATTGGTGGCAACTCAATCGATTACCGTGTCTCTAGCCTGCCGACTTTATTTGGAGAGAAAATAGTCCTTCGATTATTAGATCAGTCCAACTTGCAATTGGATATGACGAAATTGGGTTTTGAGGAAAAACAATTAAAAGTATTCAAGGAAGGCATTTATAAGCCGTATGGAATGTGCCTTGTCACTGGACCAACCGGGTCTGGTAAGACCACCACGTTATACTCGGCCTTATCTGATCTTAACAAAGTTACGACTAATATTAGTACCATTGAAGATCCTGTCGAGTTTAACTTAGCAGGTATTAACCAGGTTAATGTGCGCAAGGATGTCGGCCTCACTTTTGCGAGCTCATTAAAGTCATTTTTACGACAGGATCCCGACATTATTATGGTCGGGGAAATTAGGGACTACGAGGTTGGGGAGATTGCGATTGAAGCGGCCTTGACTGGGCATTTGGTTTTATCAACTTTACATACAAATGATGCCCCCTCTACTATCACTCGATTATTAAATATGGGCATAGAGCCTTTTCTGTTAACAGGATCCTTAAACGTTGTCGTAGCTCAGCGTCTCTGTCGCAAGATATGCAGTGCCTGTAAAGAAGTTGATAATGTTAGTGCTGAGGAATTAGTGTCTTGTGGAGTCGCACCGTCCAGTGCAGAAAAACTGACCATCTATAAAGGCGTTGGGTGTGATAATTGTGATGGGTCAGGCCATAAGGGACGAGTTGCCATTTATGAAGTGATGGGAATGACCCCCCTTGTGAAGGAACTTATTTTCAAAAATGCATCTTCTGATGAAATTAAAAAGCAGGCCATTAAAGATGGAATGAAAACATTAAGAATGTCAGCTTTAACCAAAGTGGCACAGGGCCTAACTAGCTTACATGAAGCGGTTATGAATTCCTCTTCGGATAAATTTTGAGGTTAATATGTCGAACAATGATGGGATAACAGAAACAAAAACCAAAAAAATGGGTATTGGTGAACACGTGAAAGTTCAGCAATTATTCAAATTAATGGTAGAGTCGAGCGCTTCAGATTTACATCTGACTGTCGGTTCTCCTCCTGGTCTGCGGGTTAACGGTGAAATTGTTCGAGTTAAGGTACCTGCTTTAACAGCTGAAGACAGTAAAAGACTTGTTTATCAAGTTATCACTGAAGAGCAACGGAACGAATTTGAGAAAAATTTAGAGTTAGACTTTTCTTTCGGAATTAAGGGATTGGCCCGTTTTAGAGCGAATATTTTTTATTCCAAAGGCGGGGTCGCTGCTGTTTTTAGAGTTATTCCAAGTATTATTCCAGACTTTAAATCCCTCAATTTGCCAAACGTATTATTGGGTATGACTGATGTTAGCAATGGTTTAATTTTAATTACTGGACCAACTGGTTCCGGTAAATCGACAACGTTGGCCTCCTTACTTGACCGTTTAAATAATAATGAAGCAGGGCATATTATTACATTAGAAGACCCGATTGAATTTGTTCATCCTCATAAAGGTTGTATTGTGAACCAACGAGAGGTGGGGTCTGATACCTTAACATTTGGAAAAGCGATTAAAAGTCTGTTAAGACAAGATCCCGATATTGTATTGGTTGGTGAGTTAAGGGATGCGGAAACGATAGAGGCGGCCTTAACTATTGCGGAAACGGGACATTTAGTTTTTGGAACATTGCATACCAACTCATGTGTGCAAACCGTAAATCGAATTATCAATGTTTTTCCTGCTCATCAGCAGGAACAAGTTCGAACCCTTTTATCTTTTGTTCTTAAGGGGATTGTTGCCCAGCAGTTGATTACCAAATCTTATGAATCGGGACGTGTGTGTTCTATGGAGATTATGATTCCTACGCCTGCGATTAGAAATTTAATACGAGAAGATAAGATTCATCAGATTTATTCTCAGATGCAAATTGGGCAGGAGAAAACCGGTATGATAACAATGAATCAAAGTCTAAAAAAATTCGTTGATTCGGGAATCATTGATATTGATACAGCGATGAGTTATTCTACAAACCCCGAAGAGCTTGCGAAGCAATTAGGTGTAAAAATCAGGAGTTTATAATAGGTGGCGAATTGGAAATATGTTGGGATAAACAAATCCGGTAAAATTGAAAAAGGGGTTGTGCAAGCAAAGACTCAAAAAGAGGTCCGAAAGGTACTTCGAGTTAAGGGTATTCGCCCGAAAAAAATTATGGCCCCATCTATTTTAGAATTCGACATTTCTGAATGGATAGTTGAGAATGGCCTTTCTCAGCCATTTACCAAAAAAGATCTCATCAATTTTACAAAGCAATTAACCACAATGATTAATGCAGGTGTTCCTATTCTTGATAGTTTGGAAACACTACACCGGGCGACTAAACAACCAGTTCTAAAAAAAACGATTTTGCGTATTTCCACTGAGGTTGGAGAAGGGAAGTCTATTTCTGAAGCTCTTGCGAAACAACAAGGCTTTGATCGCCTGTATTGTAATTTAGTTCGAGCCGGTGAAGCGGGAGGTATCTTAGATACTATTTTAGTTAAACTTTCTGATCATATGGAAAAACAAGAAAAGATTAAGGCCCAAATTAAATCAGCGATGACTTATCCTGCTATTGTTGTTCTTGTCGGTATTGGTGTTATTTGGAGCATGATGGTTTTTGTCGTTCCCCAATTTGTATCAATGCTAACAGATTCTGGTCAGGAGATCCCTTGGATTACTCAAATGGTCATTGATGCAAGTGATTTTTTGTCTAACCACGGTTTAGTGTTAATGGCTGGTATCATTGTATTTATATTCTTTCTGTTGAGTTATATTAAAACCCCTACAGGGAAAGCTGGATTTGATGCCTTTATCATTAAAATGCCGTTGTTTGGTGGCCTAGTTGTAAAAGGTAATTTAACCCAATTTTCGCGAACACTCTCAACTATGCTCAGTTCTGGGGTGTCGCTTATTGATTCCCTCGATATTTGTATTGAAACAATTGATAATAAGGTGATTGCCGATGATATTCGAGTGGTTCGTAAGAAAGTGGTGCAAGGGAAGTCTTTGACTGATCCCTTGAAGCGAATCCACTACTTTCCCGAAATGGTAAGCTCTATGATTCGGGTTGGGGAGCAAACCGGTCAAATTAGTGAGATGCTCGAAAAGGTCTCTGAGGTATTCGAGAATGAGGTCAATGATCTGGTTGGAAATATGACTAAATTAATAGAGCCAATTATTATTGTCGTTTTGGGCGGAATTGTTGCCACAATCCTAGTCGCAATGTATTTACCGATGTTTATGAGTGCAGGTGGCGCTTAGGCCTATAAAATTAAATGATTAGACCTTTTTATATAGAGCAAAGGAGGGATCCTTTTTTGCGCACTTGGTAAATATCGGTTTTTCCTTATAATAAAGCTATAAACGTTATTTGAAGTTTGATTGAGGATCTCAACTCTTCTTTTATAAGTTCACTATAGCGTTTCTTAACGAAATAGGTTTTCTCAATAAACCTATCAGCATAAGGAGCACGTATGAAGCATCTCAAAAATGAAGATGGGTTTACACTCGTCGAATTAATGGTCGTTGTGGCCATTGTTGGTATTCTCTCCGCGGTGGCAATACCCAATTTTAAGCGATATCAAGCGAAATCTAAAACGAGTGAAGCTAAATTACAATTAGCCGCTGTTTATTCTGCGGAGACGACATTGCAAACAGACTTTGATAGTTTTGGCACCTGTTTAATATTTGCCGGATATGTCGATCCATCTGTAGGTGGAAATAATTATTATGCTGTTGGTTTTCCAGCAACAAATGCAGCCGCTAACGGAATTGTTACCGCCAACGGCGGTGCTGGTTGTGGCGCAGCAGGATTTGGTTTTGCAGGTTCAAAAATTGTTGCAGGGAATTCTGCGGCCGTTGCTGACCTCGGACGGGTTGGCCCTGTGAGTGGCGTTGCTGCTAATGTTGCCAATGATGGATCAACATTTAGAGTATCGGCCATTGGTCCAATTTCTCCAGATTCAGCTGCAGCGGTAGCCCAGTATTCGCATTTTTCGATAGACGAAAATAAGTCTTTAGTGATTGAATTTTTTGGTTATTAATTACCATAATTTGGTCTTTTATATTTTAGAGGGGCAGTATAACGCCCCTCTTTTTTTACATAAGGTTTGCCTTCAAGATCGAAATGCGAACATTTTTGATTGTCTTGTATTTCGTTGAGACAAGTGAGATCTAATTCCGCTTTAATGGCATAAAGTTGTTTATGGAGGCGCTTTTTAATGAATTCATTTTGTTCGTTGGCGTAGGCATTTTGCATAAAAATTAGGGCCGAATTGAGATCACCACTTTTATTGGCCCGTGCTTTGTTGATAAGGCCGTTGAGCATCGGGAATTTTTGATGAATACCGGGGAGCTTCTCTAAATTTTCCCAGTAGAAAATGGCCCGCGCATAATCTTTTAACTCATAAAAGGCGTTGAAACCCCCATAATAATTTAATCCATAATCGAGGGGGTAGTATGAAACGCCAAGCTTTAGTATTTCTTCTGCGCCAATAATATCGTCTTTAATAATGCTAAGAAAGGTTCCACCTAAAATATAATTTTCGTAAAAATAGGGGTCTAATTTCGCAATTTGTGAAAAGCGAAGATACATCCAGGAATTAAGATCTCTAATTTTATAATGAGAGTGATCCATCTCAAGCAGAGTCGTGATCCAAAGCAAGCTGGAAATCATTTTATTATGGCCCAAGCTAATAAGGTCATAAAAAGCAGGTTTAAAGTTTAAAGCTGAGCTTTGCTTATCAATATTGATCTTTGGTGGGATAAGCTTATAATTAAAATGATAAGAGAGTGCCAAAAAAGAAATGACCAATAAGGTGCATGATAATATATTTCTTAAAGAAGTAAATTTCATTTTAAAACTATAAGGTCGATTAGGAAAGTTATCAAGGATGATCAAGTTTCAGGGAATAAGCAAAGTATTTGATTCGGATATTACTAAAAAGGCCTTTTCAGCTCTCACGAGTGTGGACTTTCATTTAGAAGAGGGCTCAATCACTGGCTTCCTTGGAGCAAACGGCGCAGGAAAGACAACGAGCTTAAAAATCTTAATGGGTTTTATCAAGGCCACGAGTGGCACTGTGGAGTTCTCCGAGAAACTTGGCCGTTCACCTCTGGAAGTCAAAAAAAATATTGGTTATTTACCGGAGAGACCCTTCTTTTATCCCGATTTAAAAGGTGGGGAATTCCTTCAGTTTATGGGGCAATTAAATCAAATGCCTCGCCGAGAGTTAAATCGGGAGATTAAAAAATGGTCAAAACGATTGAGCATTGATTTTGCTCTTGATCGAAAAATTTGTACCTATTCAAAGGGAATGCTACAAAGGCTAGGGGTTACATCCTCTCTTTTGTCTTCACCGAGATTACTTATTTTAGATGAGCCATTGTCGGGGCTAGATCCTGTCGGCAGAAAGGATATCAAGGATATATTAAAAGATTTACACGTAGAGGGAATTACGATTTTCTTTAGTAGTCATATCGTTCAAGATGTTGAGGAAATATCAAGCCGCCTCATCGTGCTTGAGGAAGGTCGTCTTATTTATGACGGTAGCACCCTTGATTTACTAGAGAATAATTCCCAAAACAAATATATAATTGACTTCATTGATGTACAGGATGAATTTATTAGGCCCTTTGAGAAACTTATTATCAATACATCGGGGCGACTCCTTCAACTAGAAGTAGAAGAAGCTCAAAAGGATAAGATTGTCTCTCAATCCGTGGCCCATAATGTTCAAATAAAACAAATTTTAAAAAAACAACCAACTTTAGAAGAGATCATTTACAATAAACAATATGAATTATAACTTTCAGGCCATATTCATTATTGCAAAGTTTACTATTTGGGACATTTTACGTTCTAAAGTTATGACGAACTCGCTAATTTTAGGTATTGCTTTAGGTATTCTTACTTTTGTGGGGAAGGAATTCACCTTTGGAGCCCCCCTGAAAATTTCACTTGATCTAGGCATGGCCATGGTCTCCATTTCCACGAAAGGCATTGCACTTTTTTTTGGTATTGGCCTGATCTCAAAAGAAATTGAAACTCGTACCGTCTATATGGTTCTTTCAAAGCCTATTAAGCGATATTATTTTATTCTGGGTAAGACCTTAGGACTTTCCTCTATTCTTATCATTAATACGGCCATCTTAAGTATCTTTTGCCTTTTTTTTTACGGGATTAACGGCGGGGTAATCGATGAGTTTTTATTAATGACAATTGTGATGACCATCTTGGAGGCCATGCTATTAATGGTTCTTGTCATCTTCTTTTCACTCGTGACAAACCCTATACTTGCTTTTATATACGGCCTGGGAATCTTTTTTATCAGTTATGGACTTGATCCAATTGCGAACTCTCTTTATGTCCACAATAATAGTGGCCTTAGAAATATTTTAGAAGTTATTAAATTTATCATGCCTAATTTTAAACTCCTTAACTTTAGAGATTATCTCTTATATAACCAAAGTGTTGATTATAGCTTTCGTCTAAGTTGCTTTATTTATGCGATTGGTTATATTTCATTTCTTAATATTGTTAATAGCATTGTATTTTCAAGGAAAAATCTAGATTGATGACCTTGCCAATTGAACTTGTCATTTTTGTATTTGTATTTGGAGCGATGCTAGGTAGCTTTACCAACGCTGCCATTTATCGAATTCCTCGCAAGCTGGATCTGATTTTTGATCGGTCATCGTGCCCAAATTGTAAAAACTTAATTAGATGGTATATGAATATCCCAATTTTCTCCTGGATGTTCCTGCGCGGAAAATGTTCGTATTGTCACAACCCAATTTCATGGCGATACCCTTTCGTCGAGGCCATCGCGGGAATTATGGCGATTATCATATTTCCGGATCATTTAACTTTAAATGCGTTGGCCATTTTCTTTTTAAAGCTGAATTTATTTTGTAGCTTTCTGGCCTTGTTTTTTATCGATATTGAATTTCAATTATTGCCGAATAAACTCAATTTATACGTACTCTTAATTCTTATCCCTCTTGCATTTTTAAAAAACTCCATCTTAGATAGTTTTCTCGGTGGTCTGATAGGCTTTGGACTGCCGTATTTAGTTACTTACGTCTATTATCTGATTAGAAAAAAAATTGGACTAGGTGGAGGTGATATTAAACTATTTGGCATCTTGGGCGTCTATTTAGGTATACAGGGAATCGTTCAAAATATTTTTCTTAGTTGTTTTCTTGGAAGCATTTGTGGCCTTATTATTATTGCTATAGGTCGTAACAAACTTGATATTAGGCTGGCCTTTGGGCCCTATATTTTAATAGTGGCCTCCATTCAAATTTTTTTCCCTCAAATTTACCAACGGATTTTATCTTACCTGCTTATTTGACTTGAGTATTATTTAAAAGAGCAAAATATATAATTTGTTGGTATAATATTTGGAGTAATTAGGAGTTTAAAGTAATTATGGCCGGAAATATAGTCGACACTTTCGCTCAGGCACTAGGCGCATTAAAGCTAACAGGTAGCACTATTGTGGGAGTGGATATTGGTCTTTCTGCCGTTAAATGTGCGGAAGTGACTTATGATCATAAAAAGAACCAATTTACGTTAGAAAGTTATGGAACTGCTCCTTTGGCAGAAGGCGCTATTATTGAGGATGAAATTCAAAAGGACGAGGAGATCATTGATGCCATTCAAATGGCCTTTGAGAATGGTCAAATAAAAAGTAAAAACGTCTGTGTGGGAGTATTTGGCCCCAATACTGTTACCAAAAAACTGCAATTGGCAGGGGGGAGTGACGAAGAAATTGAAGACCAGGCGATTTGGGAAGCAGAACAATACCTACCTTTTAGTGTTGATGACTCCACTATTTCTTATCATGTTCTTGGTGAAAATGAAGGCGGTGGAGTTGACGTTATTGTTGCAGGTGCTCGTAATGATGTGATTGAAAGCTTTAAGGGAATTGTCGAGGATGCTGGCTACCGCGTTAAAATTGTTGATATGGCAATGACTGCCATTATTAATGTTCTCGAATATGTCTATGAGGAGAGATTACTCTTATCTGAAGGCTCTTGGCTGGTTTTAGACCTCGGCGCCCAAAAAACGGAATTTATTATTTATAAAGGCCATACCATGGTCTTTTCGAAAGAAATGAATATTGGTGGTGTGATGATCACTGAGGAGATTCAGCGACAAATGGGTGTAAATTACCTGGAAGCCGAGGATCTAAAAATAACGGGAGATGAAAATAAAAACTTACCGGAAGAAATTTTAGAAATCGTTGATGAGGTTGTCGAATCATTCTTTGCTGAAATAAAAAAGACTTATGATTTTTATGTTGCCTCGAGTAGCGATGATTCTTTGGAAAATTGTGTTGTTACTGGTGGAGGAGCCTTGATTCCAGGCCTTGTCGAGGGACTAGAGGCACTCATTGGTGTTCGTGTGGAAATTATGAATCCCTTTGAGCGATTTGAATATAACAGCAATAGAATAAGTGAAGATATGATTCAAGAAATTGCTTATAAAGGGGTTCAGGTTTTAGGCCTGGGCATGAGAAATAAACAATGATTGAAATTAATTTAATTGTTAAAAAACGAAAAAAAATGAGCATCAGTTTTGCGGGCGCTGATCTTACAAAGATTAGGCCTGTTCCCATTATTTTGGTGATTCTCATTAATTACGGCCTAAGTTTTGCTCTTGAAGAATATCAATCGGGTGAAAAAAAACTAGTAGATATAAAGG
The DNA here is from genome assembly GCA_041586955.1 of Bacteriovoracaceae bacterium. Lineage (GTDB taxonomy): Bacteria > Bdellovibrionota > Bacteriovoracia > Bacteriovoracales > Bacteriovoracaceae > JBFGZE01. The sequence goes on along the minus strand of JBFGZE010000006.1, from coordinate 7,165 downwards.
AAAAGGAATTACAAGGAGAATTAAAAAAAATTCGTAGTTTAAATAGAAAAAAAGAAAATCGTGAATTGGACACTAAAATCCGCAAGTTAAATGAAAGAAAGAAACTTGTCGAAACGAGAATGGGACAAGTTGATGAGTTAATGAAGTTGCGAACGAATCCACAGAAAATTCTAGAAGAGTTGGCGAGAATTATGCCTAAAGACCTCTGGTTTGATGAATTGAGTATCGAAAATGGCGGCAAGGTTAAAATTATAGGTGGCGCGGAAGAATTTTCAAGTATTGATCAATTTATTACAAGCGCTCGGAGAATGGGTTATTTTGGTGATAGCATTAATCTCGCAAATACTGAAACAGTGCGCGAAAAAGAGAGAAGTAAAGAGTATCGCGTTGAAAATTTTGAGGTTGAAGGCACAATAAAGTATTACGATGCTTGGGAAATGGGCCAGTAAATGGAAAAATTATTAAAAAATTTATGGTTAATTTTTGCGATTTATTTTAGTTATTCCCAGTACAGCAATTGGGAAGAAGGCCAAAACCTTATAAGTGCACAAAGGGATAGGCTTCCTGCTATTGAAGGTTCCATTACTCGAGAAAGAAAAAAGTGGAAAAAAATTCAACAATTTAAAAAAGATCTTAAGAACGCTCAAACCGAATTTGATCAAGCGAATAAAAAATTTGAAGAGATTAAAAGAAAATTACCTGAAAAAATTAACAATTCTGCGGTCATTAGCTTATTAAAAAATATTTCAAAAGATATAAATATAAAAAGCTCACAAACTGCTCCCGGCAGTGAACTAAATAAGGGATTTTATTCTGTGAAGAGCTTTAAATATAACGCGTCAGGTACTTATTTGCAGTTTTTGATATTTTTGGAAAAAATATCAAAGCAAGAAAGAGTATATAATGTAAAAGGTGTTAGCTTTAAGGCCAATAGAAAAAGTAATAAAGGCCGTTTTCAAAAGGTCGATGCAGAGATTGACCTTGAGGTCTATCGTTACAATAAGGAAAAAGAGAAGTTAGGCGATGAAAGTTAAAACGATACTTCTAATGATTTCTCTCTTTATGGGAACTCAATTAAATGCACAGGCCAGAGAATCAGTTTCAAGTGGCCAACAATTTGATTTTTTTTCAAATACTAAAACCTATATTAAAAACCCAATGGAGTTACGAGACCCTTTTAAAAAGGTTCGTACCAAGGGAACTTCTACCAAAAAGTCATTTGGCAAATTTTTAGTGAATAATAAATACTCCAATATCCCAACGATTTCCTCTATTCCGCTGGATAAAATAAGAATTGTTGGTGTGCTACTGGGCAAAAATCGCCGAGCAATTGCTCGTCTTGCGAACGGGGATGGGCTATCAAAGGACTCTTTTATTCTTACTGAGGGGATGAAGTTGGGCCTAAATGATGCTGAGATAAAGGCCATTTTACCAGGGGGAATCGTACTTGTTGAAAAAATTAAAAATATATATGACCAAGAAGAATACATAGAAACAATCATTCCTGTGTCCAACGAAACTTGAGACTTACACTCTGATAATCTTAAGGGATGCTTTTTTTAAAAGATCAGTTAAAATATTAATAATACACATAACTCCTTAGGAAGAGGATATATGAAGATAAAGGCAATAGTATTTACATTGCTCACCTTTTCGGTCAGTAATATCTGGTGTAAAATAGCAAATCTCAATGGGATCAACTTCAAGCAGGTAGGGGCATACTCTCGACTTGTCCTAGAGTTTGATAAAGAGGGTGTTGAGGCCAAAAAATTTCACATAACAGATGATAAACAAATAATAATTGATGTGAAAAACGTGCAATCGACTGCTCGTGTAATGAGAGCGTTTGATACGAGCGAGTTTTCAGGGTCAGTTGTGTTTGTATCTGCCTATAAAAAACCAGGAACTACCAGCGATATTAGAATTGCACTGCAGTTAAGAGATAATGTGCGCTCTATCCTCAAAACCGGTGGTACCCAAATATTCGTCGATATAGAAAATCGCTTTGGGGTTTTCGACCAGAAATTATTGAATCAAGAGGGACAGGATAATCAATATACAGGTGAAAAAGATCACGCCAGCAAAATCAATATACCAAAATCACAAAATATTGAGGATATCTTAGAAAACTTAACTCTATCTGGCCGGAAGAAGTATATTGGTAAAAGGGTGAGTCTTAATGTTCGGGATGTTGCTGTCCATGATTTATTAAAAATGATGGCCGAAGCATCAGGTTTTAATATCATTGTTACAGAGGATATTAAAAAACTACGACCCTTAAGTCTTAACTTAAATAATACACCTTGGGATCAAATTCTCGATACAATACTTAGTCTTAATAAATTAGTGGCCAAAAAGAATGGCACTATTCTCATGGTCCAAACCTTGGCCGAGGCCACGAGGGATAAGGAAGCTGAACAAGAGGCAAAAAAGCTTGTTGAAATTCAAGAGCCTCTTGTGACGAGAATATTTCCTATAAGTTATGCTCAAACAACAGATCTAATAAAAATTTTAAAGGAGTATTTAACAAAGAACCGCGGCAAAATAACTGAAGATACGCGCACCAATGCACTTATTATTAAGGACACTCCGGAAATTATCGAAAAAATGAAAAAGATTGTGGAGTTGCTTGATAAGCAAACACCTCAGGTTCTTATTCAATCAAAAATAGTTGAAGTGAATGAGGCCTATGCCAAAGAAATAGGCTTACGAAATGGCCTAAAGGTTGGTTATGATCCAATAGGTGATCCGGTTCGGGCCCGAAGTGTAGTTGGTGATGCTGCAGTAACTCCTGGGACAGATGCAGGTCCTGGCTTTGTCTTTAGTTCTGCACCAGCAAATAGTGGTGATAATATTCGTAATCTTTTTAGTTTTACGGTGGCAAGATTTAGACGCCTTGTTGACTTGGATTTTACTCTTCAATTAATGGAATCAGAGTCGAAAGGGAAAATTATCTCAAGCCCCAAAGTGATTACCCAAAATAAAAAGCAAGCAAAATTAAAATCAACGAAGAGTAATAGTTTTAGAAAAATTGAGGGTTCAGGTGAAGATCAGGTCGTCTCATTTGAGGAAGTTGAAGCGAAGCTAGAGTTACAAGTTACGCCACAAATCACAAACGAGGGCTCTATTATTTTAGAGATCGAGCTTAAAAAAGAAGACTTTGGTGATCGTCCTTTTGCCAATGGGCCACCTCGACGGACCGGAAATGAAATTAAAACCAACGTGCTCGTTGATAATGGATCCACTATTGTCTTGGGTGGTTTATATGAATATACTAAGCTGGAATCGCATTCTGGGGTACCCTTTCTCAAAGATGTACCTCTTGTAGGGTGGTTATTTCGCACCCCGTATGCCCCAGAAACAAGTAAAAGGGAAATTATTATCTTTATTACGCCAAGGGTCATTAACCAAGAAGAAGCTGGCCTAATTGATAATACGTAAGATATGGCAAACCAAATCAATCAATCGCCATTAATTATTAAATACACAAAAGCTTTAAGGAGCGATCCGTCTTCTCGTGTATTTGCTCCCTTGGCCGAAGCCTATAGAAAATTGGGGCTTATTGATAAGGCCCTTAATACCTTGAAAAAAGGCATTCAATTTAACCCCAGTTATATTTTAGGCTATATCGGTTTAGCTCAATGCTATATTGATTTGGGCCAATGGCAATTGGCCTATTCAACTTTAAAACCCTTAGAAAACTCTTATAAAGATAATATAAAATTACAGCGAGTATTTGCTGATATTTGTTTCCACCTAGAGGAATGGGAGGAAGCTCTTGCAGCGTATAAATATCTTTTATTCATTAACCCTAAGGATGAGTCGATAGCAGAAAAAGTGAAAACTTTGGAAGTGAAAGTCGCCACTAACGCTCAAAATAATCTTGAAATAAGTGAAACTTACTTTGATCTTGAGAACCTAGATGAAGAAGTTGATAATTGGGCACCATTTGATCTGACAAGCAGCGATGATCAGTCTGGTAATGATAATAAAAATAATGATGACGAATGGGTTGTTCAAAGACCAACTCCCAAATTGAGCGAAAATGGAGTTGCCAACATCTTTAAAAAAATGAACCGTGAAGACTTGGCCATTGATTATTTAGATGCGCTCGATGAGCATGACAGGCCGGAAACAAAAGCTAAAACAGAAACAAAAGCTAAAACTGAAACGAAAACTGAAAAAGCCGAAGCTAAAGTTTCACAGCTTTTAGTGCAAGATCCTTGTGAAGCCGCGTCAGATATAATAGATAATGAGTCCAAAGGTCATAATGACTTAATGAATTTATTCGATCAAAAAATGTCTCTTGCTGAAGTAGAGTTACTTAAGAAAAGAAAAGCGGCAGTTGATCAATTAAAAAATCTCAAATCCCACCTGAGTTCTAGAAAATAAGCTCTTTTTGGCCAAAAAAATCGGTTTTAGAAGGTTTCATTTGTATGCTACGATTCGTCGAAAGATCGAGGACGGTAGCATGAAGTTTTTAATCATTAATGGTCCAAATTTAAACCTTCTTGGAACAAGAGAGCCTGATGTTTATGGCAGCAGTTCCTTAAAGGATATTGAGAAGGCGACCAATGATGCGACTAAAGAAAGCCAGTTTCAATTGGTTTGGGAACAGTCAAACCATGAAGGTGAGATTATTGATTTGATACAGGGCGCCACTAGTGCTGGCTACCATGGAATCATTATTAACCCCGCAGGATATTCTCACTCAAGTGTCGCTATTTTGGACGCCTTGAAAACTTTATCAATCCCAAAAATTGAAGTTCATCTATCTAATGCTCATAATCGAGAACCCTTTCGCCTGAATAAGTTGACGGCCAAGGCCTCGACCATAATAATGGAGGGGCTTGGACCAGATTCGTATTACATAGCAGCATTGGCCTTAGAAAGGTTAATAGAGAGGACATTATGATTCAAACAACAGATTTACGCAAAGGCCTTAAAGTAGAAATGGAAGGAAAGCCTTTTGTTATTATTAAAGCTGACTTTACTAATCCTGGTAAGGGTTCAGCATTTTTTAAATGTAGAATGAAAAATTTAGAATCAGGTGCTGTCATTGAAAGAACTTTTAAGTCTGGTGTCAGTACGGGGCTAGTTGCCCCCGACCTTGATGAATTAGATGTTGAATATATGTACGGTGATGTCGATGGATATAATTTCATGGACCAAAAGACTTATGAAACAATTCATGTTGCTGAAGAATATGTGGGTGATGCTAAAGACTTTCTACAAGAGGGGATTAAGTTAAAACTCCTTTATTATAATGGTAAGCCAATCAGTATTGAGCTTCCCAATTTTGTTGCCTTGAAAATCACTCAGACTGATCCAGGACTTAAGGGTGATACCGCTCAAGGAGGAACAAAAAAAGCTGTACTAGAGACTGGTGCTCAAATTAACGTTCCTCTTTTTATTAAAGAAGGGGAGATTATTAAAATTGATACGCGTACCAATGAATATGTGGAAAGAGTAAAAGGTTAGAGTTATGGATGAAAAAAAGCTAAGAACTTTTATCGAATTGGCGAAAGAAGCCGGTGTTAGTGAATTATATTACGAAAGTGATGATGAGAAAATTAAGGTAAAACTTCCTTATTCCAATCAGCCAATGATGCCGATGGCAATGCCCGCCCAAGCACCAGGAGTGCAGATTGCCGATACAGGTCAAGATAGTAAAAGCAGCGCTGATACAAACCTAATCGAAATCACTTCACCATTTGTCGGAACCTTTTATCGTTCGGCCTCACCTGAAAGTGCACCCTATATCAAAGAGGGCGATCGTATCAGTGGTGGTAAGGTACTATGCATTGTTGAAGCAATGAAGATCATGAATGAAATTGAATCCGAAGTTAGTGGCGAGATTGTTGAAATTTGTGTTGAAAATGAGACTTATGTCGAGTTTGGCCAAGTTCTTTTTAGAGTTAGACCCTAATGATAAGAAAGCACTATGAAATTTAATAAAGTATTAATTGCAAATAGAGGTGAAATTGCAGTTCGAATTTTAAGAACTTGCAAGGAAATGGGGATTGAGACCGTTTGTGTTCACTCTTCCGCCGATGAAAATTCCCTCCACGTAAAGATGGCAGATGAGTCTGTTTGTGTTGGACCAGCAAAGTCTTCGCTTAGTTATCTCAATGTGCCAGCGATTTTATCAGCAGCAGAAATTACGGGGGCGCAGGCGGTTCATCCAGGATTCGGATTTTTGTCTGAGAATAAAGAGTTTGCAGAGCTTTGCAAAAAATGGGATTTGGAGTTCATTGGTCCTAATACAAAGTGTATCGAACAATTGGGCGATAAAATTTTCTCTAAAGACTTGGCCGAAAAAGCGGGACTACCGGTTCTTAAGCCTATAAGAGTTAATGAGCTAGATGATGAAACCATTAAGGCCAATGTTCTGGAAATGAGCTTTCCCGTATTAATAAAAGCATCGGCCGGGGGTGGTGGTCGCGGAATGAAGATGGTTGATAATATGGATGACCTTCTTCCCACGATTGAACGTTTAAAAACCGAGGCCATGCTTGGCTTTGGCGATGACACTTTATTTATAGAAAAATATATTACGAATCCTCGCCATATAGAAGTTCAAATTATTGCCGATAGGCATGGCAATGTTGTTCACCTTGGAGAAAGAGATTGCACGGTTCAACGTCGCTTTCAAAAAATAATTGAAGAGTCTCCAAGTCCGGTAATTACAGAAAAAATAAGACAAGAGATTTGTCAATCCGCCGTCGACTTAGCAAAGTATGTAAATTACGACTCAGCAGGGACTGTCGAATTTCTTTATGATTTAGATGCGAATAAATTCTATTTCATGGAAATGAATACAAGGATTCAAGTTGAGCACCCAGTGACTGAACAAAGAACTGGGATCGACTTGATTGCCGAAATGATTCGTTCCGCCCAAGGGGAAAAACTTTCCTATACTCAACAGGATATTACATTTACCGGTCATGTTATTGAATGCCGGATAAATGCTGAGGATCCGCTTACCTTTGCCCCATCTCCGGGTGAGATTATCCACTATCACCGACCTGGTGGCCTGGGGATTCGTGTCGATGATTTCATTTATAGCGGTTATAAAGTTCCACCTTTTTATGATTCTATGTTGGCCAAGGTTATAGTTTCGGCCCCCGATAGAAATACCTGTCTAATGAGGTTAAAAAGGGCC
>JBFGZE010000005.1:0-88562 GCA_041586955.1 Bacteriovoracaceae bacterium | reverse complement strand
GGGGTTGATGAAATTGATTAAAAGATGAAATTTTGATTGTTTCGCCAACAATTTGCCCTTTAATATTACTGGTAGCAATCGCCTTTTTAAGCCCTATTTGGTGACTTGATAGACCAAACATCATATTCTCTACGACCAGGCCTTGTAAATCGACAGAGAAGCTTTCTGTCGCTGGCGCTTTCGTATGATCAAAGACCGCTTGCACTTTAGCTGCCTTCACTTTAAAGGCCTGGAAATTACCTTCTAGATCAAAGGTCGCTGGTTTTTGTAGAAAGATTGGATCATTGGTGACATTTTCGAGGGTCCCTGAAAACTCTACATCTTTCATTCCCTTGGATGAAATTACCATCTTCTGTAACCAAAAGAAAGGGTATCCAGAAGTAATCGGAAAAGAGATATTAAGACCCTCCCCTCTTTTTGGGCGCTCCGCTTTTCCTATTTCTTTTTTATCAGCATTATCTGCTGGCATATATTTTCGGGCCAAGGCCACATACTTTCGTATTTCTGCTACCTTAACCTTAAACATTTTGGCAATCAAAGCTTCGGCAATAGACTGAGTGTCAAGATTGGGGATAGATGCTCTTTGTTTTAAGGATTGTAAATCTTTTTGAATAAGTTCTTCAATTTCTTTGGGAGCATTGGCAAAATACTTAAGATCATTTTTTAAACTATTTCCTTTCTGCTTATAATCCTTAATAATGGCCTTAATTTCCTTAGTCACAACCTTAACTTCTTTTAATGACTTCCATGGTTTTTTCTTATCAATTTTAATACTTTTGGCCTTGGCCTGAACTCTTTTGAGGTCTTCCTTTTGTTGAAGTTTGGCCAATGCTTGATTCCACTCTTTTTCTTTATTTTCTAGTTCAATTTGCAAGGAATCAATTCTCTTCTCGCTCTGAAGATCCATGCGAATGTCCTCAATCTGGTCCTTTGCCTGAGTACCTTCTAAAACCTTAGCGATATCACCAAAGACATTACCCTCGACCTGTTCTTTTGCTTCATCGGTAATAACTTGACCAGCTTTTTTAAGGTCTCCTGCCGAGGAGTCTTCTTTTTTTAAAATTATCCCTGCAGTTTCTCTATCCCCACCGATATTAATCCCTAGTGTTGTCGCTTCCGTAATCACAAATTTAAGACGCAAAAGCGCATCCCATGAAAAGGCAAAGCTGAGGTCTTCAAGTGAAAAAAGGTTTTTTTTAGGATCTTTTTTATCGGTAACCTGAATATCATAAACTTTTAAGGTGCCTGCCAAGAAGTCAGTTTTAAGATCTCCAATATTGACTTCCGCTCCGTGAATATAGCTAGCAATGGCCTCTCCTGATTTTCGCATATGAAAATCGAGAAAAAATCGTGAATACAAGATGGTCGCTACGATTAAGAATATTACCGGAACGATGGCCTCAATTCTCAGAGGTCCTTTTTTCTTAGCCGAGAAATTTGTCATAATTATAATACCATTTAAATAATGCTGTTGATTTTAATAACTTGAAAAACTTTGTTTCTTTTATACGCTCGACTATCGACTCCCGATATTTCGTGACCAAAACTTTACTCATGATAAAAAGAATTGGAGAAAGAATAAGTGAAGTAACCCCTGCTCCCATAATGACTGTATTATTAAAACGAGTGAGAGGAATGATCGGAGCGTTATAAAACATTGTCCACAAATCCAAAGCTCCATCCATTTGTAAAATAGTGAGACCCATTAAATGAAAAAGGGGGTCAAAGCAATAAGCAATAAAACTAAAAAAGAAGATCGAAATAAACATCGCTCCCAATTGAATTCGTAAAAAGAGACAGAGGATAAAGATGAAGATCCCTTGTAAACTAAAGAATGGTGACATTCCCAAAATAAACCCTGCCGTTATCCCAGCGGCAATCTGGTTCGTCCCAGTGTCTGAATTCAATAATTTCAAAAAAGCAAATATTTGCTTGAGTAAAACAGTCACAAATCTTCTCCTTGAGCCTGAATATTATCCCAAAAGCAAATGTTTACGTAAAGCTCAGAGGCCATGAGCTTTTTTGATGAACAAAAAAAAATCAAATCATCACCGAGCTAACGGTGATTAATTGAATTTTCAATATTTTTTTGCTGCCATTGAATGATAGGTCTAAAAATACTGTCAATACTAGCGCCATTATAATGGATTTCATGCAGCTGCCCAGTTAATAGCTTTAAACTTGAATTAACAAATAATACATCGGTATATTGATCAAAAGTTTTATAAGGCCGTATAAAGGCGGATTCTTCTAAATCATTATCTAAATCGAGCAATACAATAATGATTGATGCACTTCCTCTTTTCATAGGAATGCGAGGAACCATAAAGGCCATTTTTTCAAGCTCTTCCTTGAGAATTTCTTCACGGAAGGAATGCTCTTCGGGCAAACTACGCGCCGTTAATTGATAAAAGACAAACTCAATTCCATAACGGGATTGATCCAAAGGAGAAATTGCTAATAAAGCTTTCGCATCCCTTGGATCAGTCATAAAATATTTTTTGGTAAAGGAATCAAAAATAGGGGCCATCACCACCTCTTCACAGAAATGATAGGCTTCATTTTTTCCAGCGAGCTTGATATAGACGGGATTAATTTTAATTGGCGCCGGCTTAGTTTCAAACGACAGACGCTGGGCCAGCTCACCTAGCATCATTGTTTTAAAATGATATTCACTTGGCCTTTGACCAAGGTTTTTTTCTTGCTGAATATCATCCCAGGAGCATTCCATAAAAGCACGGCCAATAAGGTACTCATTAGTAAAGGCCCAGAAGGCCGGAACATCGTGGTTTTCAAGATCCATTCGCAGTGGGCGGTCTTCTCGGTCCACTAAAATATGCACAAGAGAATAACTACCGAGCTTCTCCCCGGAGAAATGCAGAGAGGGAAAGTATTGCGAAAGTATTTCGCCTGCAAGAATTTTCCAAGGGGGAAGCCCCTCAAAATCGATAAATGGGATTATATGCATAATCTACCTCTGCAGAAGATATCCTAGGACGGCCATCCCTTCCTCGTCAATCCTTTAACAACTTCTGGGAGAAAGCAATTACATAAATGACAGAAAGAAGCATCGAGTCAAGTCCTTGTAGTCGCAACCTTTGAGTTAAAATGCATTTGGTAACAAAGCCCGTTGGGCGTAAGTCCTTCCAATAATAAAGAAAGGTTGAAAGTATTTTGTAGGCGGCTGGCAAAATCTCGATCACTAATGGACAAACCTGTTGTCACGATAAATTGGCGACCTTTCTTATAGTAAGTAAACTCCGGTCGAAAATGAGTATGAGAAAGCTCTATTTTTAAAGCTCTCTCCCCCTGCCTACGGCATTCTCCCAAAAGTCTTGAGATGCTCATTTTGACTTCAGAGAATTGCCCCACATGGGAACGCTCTCCTCTCATTAATGGTGCCACCAACCTCATCCCAGTTACCGTTACCACCTTAACAAGAAGAACCTCTTGAAAACGACCCCAACGAAAAGAGCGGGAGTAAAGTTTTTGGTGATCTGGCGTAAAAGGGAGAACAAAGTGATGGGCCGCCAACTCCATACGGTTTTTTTGGTGGTTAAAAATCCAGCCTCGAGGTCGAAAAAGCTCACGACAAACTAATGGCCAGGTTAGTAACTGACAGCGACACTCAATCTTGTTTGACTGGGTATCGTTTACAAAATTCTGGATATAATGCCATTGTTGTCTATTTAATTGAGATTGTTGCCTCAGTTTTTCTTCTTTAGAGAATCGCAAGAGCTTCATACCGACTCATCGTCCTATTAAGCCCTTGGCCTAATGGAAATAGGCTTGAACTAAAGATTTTTCCAGAATTTTAGGTTTTTAATGGTTTTTAACATTTATTTTATTTACAATTAAAGAACTTAATACTGGGAGTACTACAAGTGAATATGGCCAACTTAAAAATACTTATTGTGGATGATCAGGCGTCTACTCGCACCCTAATGGCCGAAACTTTACAAGAACTAGGTCATAGCGATACCTCCGAAGCTGAAAATGGCCAAGATGGATTAAATGCGCTCAATCAGGCGAGCGAGAGCGGTTCCCCCTTCTCTTTAATTTTTATTGATATCTATATGCCTATTATGGGTGGCCTTGAATTGCTCAAAGAATTACGAAAGCTGCCAATATATCAAAAAACTCCCGTTATTATGGTAACAACAGAGTCCGAGCGAGGAGTTATTCTTGACGCTATCCGGTTTAACGCCAATAATTATATCGTTAAGCCATTTAACCGAATACTTCTTGAACGAAAAATAGAAGAAGTTTTTAGCGATTTACAGGACTAAACTTAACCGACCCTTTTGGACCGGAAAAGACTTAACAAATGACCAAATTGTCCACTCTTTCTATAATGAAGTATAACTTTAACCTTTTGAGGAAATCCGATGTCCAAAAGTGACTTACGTATTCTTATCGTTGATGATATGTCCACCATCCGTGGCCTTATCGTAAAAACCTTAAATGAATTAGGGTACTCTCATTGCTACGAAGCCGAGGATGGGCATGTTGCCTGGCAAATGGTACAAAAGGCAGACCAAGAGAATTGGCATTATGACCTGATTTTTATTGATATCAATATGCCAAATATGAACGGCATAGAATTGCTCCGTCTCATTCGTGGCCATAAAGCATATCCTAAGAAGCCTATTATTATGATTACAACGGAAAATGAAAAAAACGTTATCCTTGAGGCCATTCGAGAAAAGGCATCCAATTATATTTTAAAGCCTTTTGATCGCAACACCATCAATCAAAAAATCAAAGATGTCCTGCCAGACTCCCAATAATTATTGATTGATTAATTGGAGAATATCCTTTTCCATTTCAATTGGTCTAGTGTTGGGTGCATAACGGGTAATGGTATCACCATTTTTTGACACTAAAAACTTGGTAAAGTTCCATTTAATTGAACGAGACCCGAGAACTCCTCTCGCCGCCTCTCGTAAAAATTGATAAAGAGGATGTGACGATTTACCATTGACCTCAATTTTTTGAAAAAGCGGGAAACTGATCTTAAATCGTGTCTCACAAAATGATTTAATTTCTGCATCCGTTCCAGGCTCTTGGCCGCCAAATTGATTGGAGGGAAAGGCCAAGACCTCAAGGCCCTGGTCTTTAAAACGACCATAAAGCGTCTCTAATTCTTCATATTGATTAGTAAACCCACATTCACTGGCGACATTCACAATAAGCAATACTTTCCCCGCAAATTCTTGGAGCATCACCTTGCTACCATCATTTTTAGTGACTTCAAATTGATAGATATTGCTCACAAACTCCCCTTCCGACAAAATTAAGCCGCCAATAATTGTATTCAAGTGCATACCATTATGACTTTATGATGATCCATAGTAGGCCACATGATGAGAAAAAAAGCTGACCCAGGCCAACTTTTTTCAATCTATTATACCTTATTTAAAAATAAAAATCATCGATAGGGGCAGGGCGAAAAAGACAGAGGCAATATAACCAAGACCTACAAACCGAGAACGATCTATATAATTGGCCAGGCCTTGTGATAATCGAATTGGAAGGTTGCGAATTCTTCTATTAGGGTAAAGTAATAAAGCACCAATCAGATTAAAGAAAAAGTGAACGAGGGCAATTGATAACCCGGCGACATTCCCTGTTAGCGCCGCTAATAAGGCGGTTGTCGTTGTGCCAATATTGGCCCCAATAGTAATCGCAAAAATCACCTCTAGATTAACTAACCCGGCACCGGCCATCGGGACCAATAATGAGGTTGTGATGGAACTGGATTGCACCGAAATAGTTAAAAGCATGCCAAAAAGTATCGTCGCAAAAGTATTTCTCGAAAGAATTTTTTGAATAATCTCGGCCTTATTCGATACAATTATAATATTCATGGTTTTGACAATATAAGTTAAAGCGAAAATAACAATACTAGCGGCGATGACCACAAGAACGATACCTGCCCATTGTTTATCAACATTCAAATCATTAATAATAAAGTTTTTTACAAACTTAACAGGTGGTTTAATGGCCGCTTTAATTGGGCTATTAAATTTTACCCCACTAACAGACCCGTAGAGAAGATGCGCTACTTTAACAGACATTTTCTCTAAGATACCTGTTGCCAATTCAATAGGAAGAACAATGGCAACTGACATAATATTAAAAAAGTCGTGGATCGTCGCGGCAGCAAAAGCTTTTTTATAATTTTCTTTTTCTTTTATATAACCGAGACTGACCAACGTATTGGTCACCGATGTACCAAGGTTAGCACCCATAATCATGGGAATAGAACCACCAACACTCATAGAACCAGCGGCAACAAGTCCAACGATTAAAGATGTCGTCAATGATGATGATTGGAATAGTACAGTAGCGAGCATACCACTCATTAAACTTGAAAAAGGATTGGAGGTTATATTGAGAAGCGTTCGCCCGAAGCCAGCTCCCAATAAGCTCATGCTCGAAGAAAGCAATTTAACCCCTATGAGGAAAAAATATAATAAGGCCAAAACTGTTATGACCCTTATGAGGATATCCACCTTGGAATCTTTTTGTAACCGTAAAAATAACTCTTTCATTGAATACTCCACATAATCAATCTCCCCAATGACACTATGCAACACAGTAGCAAGTTATCAACTGATTCATAGGTCTTATGTAAAAACTTCGTAGGCGTAGAGCAATTGTGACACAATTGGGTACCCTCATGAAATAGCTGGAAGGAAAACTAACATAATGCTAACAATGGTTAAAATAATTAATATTATCAGTCACTTGAAAGGTTTTAAAAGCCCTTTTCACTAGACCTCAGTAAGTTTCCTTTATACCATAGTCCCAATATTTATCTCAGCAAAGGATTGAATTATGGACTGGCGAATTCGTACATTTGAGGACTACCAAAAAAGTTACAACGATGCACAGGATAACCCCGAATCATTTTGGAGCTCAGTTGCAGAGACCTTTACTTGGCAAAAAAAATGGAGCTCAACTTTAAGCGGCACGATGACCGATACCAATATCAAATGGTTTGATGGTGGCAAGCTCAATATTACTGAAAACTGCCTCGATCGCCACCTAGAAAAAAGAGCGAAAAAAACAGCGTTAATTTTTGAGGCCAATGACCCCGGTGAAAAAACAATCACATACACCTACGAAGAACTACATCAAGCTGTCTGTAAGACCGCTAATATGCTCACTGACCTAGGTATCTCAAAAGGCGATCGAGTCTGTCTTTATATGTCGATGGTTCCAGAACTTCTTATATCAGTCCTTGCCTGTGCCCGTATTGGCGCGATTCACTCTGTTGTTTTTGGAGGCTTTTCTGCCGAGGCGCTTGCTTCACGAATTGAAGATGCTCAATGTAAATTATTAATTACTAATGATGGTGGCCTACGTGGCCAAAAGGTTATTCCCTTAAAAGATATATCTGATGAAGCATTGGCCAAAAATTCCTGCTCATGTATTGAAAAGGTCATCGTCCACCGACGCGCGAAAAATAACATTTCAATGCAAGAGGGGCGTGATTTTTGGTGGCATGATCTATTCGATAAGGCATTAAGCGAGAACACTGCCGCCATAATGGACGCAGAGGATCCTCTTTTCCTCCTCTACACTTCAGGCTCTACCGGAAGGCCGAAAGGAATTAAGCACACAATCGCCGGCTATATGATTTGGGCCGCATATACCTATCAGAATGTTTTCCAAGTAGAAGAAAATGATACTTATTGGTGTACGGCAGATATAGGCTGGATTACAGGTCATAGTTATATCGCCTATGGACCACTTCTAAGTGGCTCAACCACCGTTATGTTTGAAGGTATTCCGACTTTCCCTGATGCTGGACGATTCTGGGAAATTGTTGACCGCCACCAAATCACTCACTTTTATACTGCACCTACCGCGATTCGAGCTCTTATGGCCTATGGTGCAGAAGTTCCTGCAAAATATAACTTATCCTCTCTCAAGGTATTAGGAACGGTGGGAGAACCCATCAATCTAGAAGCATGGAATTGGTATAATGATTTAATAGGCAAAGGACAATGCCCAATCGTTGATACTTGGTGGCAAACTGAAACTGGAGGAATTATGATTTCACCTCTAGCGGGAATTACACCAATCAGGCCATGTTTTGCCACTCTTCCCCTTCCCGGTGTCCAACCCGTCCTAGTTGATGAGCAAGGAGCGGTTATCACAGGTAATGATGTGGAGGGAAACCTCTGTATTCAATTCCCATGGCCTGGAATGTTGCGAACCATCTGGGGTGATCACGAGCGTTTCCAACAAACCTACTTCAGCACATATCCTGGAAAATACTTTACTGGTGATGGCTGTCGTCGTGACAAGGATGGACTTTATCGCATTACCGGAAGGGTTGATGATGTCATCAATGTTTCTGGTCACCGAATAGGGACAGCTGAAGTTGAAGATGCAATCAACCAGCACCCAGATGTTATTGAATCTGCTGTCGTTGGCTTTCCTCACGATATCAAAGGACAGGGGATCTACGCCTATATCATTACTGGAAAGAATGATCAGACAACAACAGAAAAAGAAATTCTTGACACTGTCTTGAAATTCATTGGCCCCATTGCCAAACCTGATAAAATACAATTTGTCACAGGTTTACCAAAAACTCGCTCCGGTAAAATTATGAGACGTATCTTACGCAAAATAGCCGAGGGTGAGAAGTCTAATTTTGGTGATATTTCGACCTTATTGGACCCAAGTGTCGTTGAAAAAATAATTACCCCTTAATTAAATGAAAGGGCGAGGTTACTCTTCGCCCTTTTTTATAAAATGTCCGGCACTTGTCAACTTCTTGTTAAAGACTCTTCCTCCTCTTGAATGTCCAAATACTTATCAGGTAGCCTTTCTAAAAGGAGGTCAAATGGGCCTAAAAAGTAAAAGCATCCTTATTCTTTTTTTAATCTACCTCGTCCTCGCTCCAGTCCACGGTGCAATAATTCACTATAACAATAGTCTCTACACTCACCTCAAATAGTCCAAAAAAAGTTGCCGGGTGCCAGTTCAACCAATTTTTGAAAAATAATAAATTTATTTTTTATGCTGGATATGTTCAACCTGGTTATCTCCTGAGAAAAAATTCTATAATTCCAAGCAGTTAATTGACTCGACACACAATAAACTAACCAAAGAACTAAGATACCTGCTATTTCTGCCTATTTCCTTTTTCAGTAAAAGAACTTAATTTTTTTAGTAAGGACACCGATAAATATACAAATGGTAGGTGTTCAACTAGACGAGAGAGGAAACATGAAGCGCATACTTTTCCCAATTTTAATTGCCCTATTGGCATTCAATTTCGCATCCTGTTCTTCAAAGAAGACAACAAATGCTGATGGCGAAGCTGTAGAAGATCAAATTATTGATGAATCAGAACCAGGTGAAGCAGAATTAGATGTTTCAGAAGGAACTGCTAGCCTTGATGGCGAAGATATAACGACGGAAGAATCACTTGATGGTGAAATGAACGAGAGTCAGGCCGTCGCAATTGAAGACGCACCCACTGATTATCAACAACAAGATATTCCTGATGAAAATATGGCGAATACCGACTATTCAAGCGAAGCTGAAGCGTCCCCTATGGCAGCGGCAGGCGTAAGCAATGATAGCGGTAGTGGCAATTATTTAAGCTATACTGTTAAAAGAGGTGAAACTTTAATGGAAATCGCCTTTAAGCTATATGGTAATGTTGGAAAATGGAGAGAGATATATCGTCTCAACCAAGATCACCTGGAATCAACAGAGCTTGAGGCCGGTGTTGCTCTTAAGTATGAAGCGCCTAGTACTGAATTTAATTTCAATCCAGAAGGGACAGCTTACCTTATTAAGAGAAACGATACTTTAGGTATTATTTCCAAAAATGTTTATGATGGGGACTCTTCTCACTGGAATTATATCTGGTTTAATAATAAACCATTGATTAAAGATCCAAACCTTATTTATGCTGGTTTCACTCTTTATTACCTTCCTCTGTCAGAGAAAGGGCAAAGAATGGGACGTGGCACTGCTAGCCAATTTTAAGAACAATTACCATAATAAAAAAGGCGGGTTTAATCCCGCCTTTTGTTATTTGAAATATCTAAGATAGCTCTATTTTTTAATAGGCCTTAAGCGAACCCTTAAAGCTCCACTTCCCTTCACACTAAAGCTATAACCTCGCCAGCGTAATTTATCATCAATATTTCTTAATGACATAACCACTTTAATTCCACTCTCGCTAGAAAGGGAAAGAACGCCACTTTTCTCAAAGAACTTTCCTCGAAAGTGAACAATTACCTGATCCTCTTCTGATACAAAGGTTGCGGTATAGATATATTCTTTAAATCGCTTGATAAGAAAATATCCATCCAGATCCCCCCATGTTCCTCTTAGGCGTCCTAAAATATCCTCTTCAGACATCTTATAAGGCGTCACCCCCATAAAGGCATCACGAGTAGAAATCATTTGTTGGCCCGTGAAGTTTAATGTGGCCAAAGTCGTCTCAATCGTTCCCTGGACGTTTCCTGTGGAGCGATCAAAAGTTAACTCTAAAGCTGCTGATTGTCCCAGAGCGTTAATTGTTTTTCCGCTAATGATATTTCCAATGAGTTCGGCCTCTTTAAATAGAAAACCCTGGTAACTATACTCACTATTTACAAATGAAACTTGAAGGGTGCCATCGAGACAGGATTGGACGATTGTCATTTGGTCTAGCTCATATTTTCCAACGCGAGCTCCTGTTGCTTTTACTTTTAGTTCATATTGGCCTTCATGAACAGGGTCTAAAAGCATTAACTTTTCAGTCACCTTAATAAGAAGAGAGGTCGCTTCTCTTGGAACCCAATCCTCATCCTCTACTTTTAAAGAATAGGCCCTGGCATTTCTCGCAAAGATCGATAAATCGTTAAGGATCGTAGCGTCTTCAATATTGTCGACTTTAGCAACCCAAAAAGCGATCATATTATAGCGACTGGATTGGCCTGCGAGCTCTTGGTAATAAGTTGAAAATTTTCCAGCGTCAAAATCGCTATATCTGGTAAGATTGAGAATGACTCCACTAACAAAATCATTTGCCGCGCGAAAGATCCATTCGTCATCTCCATTTCTATCCATAAGGGTTTGGTAGAGGTCTCGCAACTCCTTACCATATACATAAAGGTTTTCTAAAACCTCGGGATTCTTTTCCTTTTTAAAATCAGCTTGGAGCTTTAGAGCGTATTCTCCCCGCTTATTAGCATCTAGAGCAGAAACCGCATCGATCGTTGCTCTGACATCGCAAACCGGAACACCACAATCGCTTGTCCCATCAGCTAAGGGATTGGCGAAAAGAGCTCCACTTAATGAAAATCCAAGACTAGATAAAATTACCCACTTTTTTAAATTAATCATCATAAGATACTCCGGGGATTAAATTTCAAAATTCAAGTGGCAGGACCATATCATAATTGTAAAACCGGTTCCAATAATTATTCTTTAAGCTGGCATTTTTTCCAGTATCGGTATTCGTGATAACGATACCTTAGAGAGTCGCGAATTCAAAAAAAAAGTACCGCCGACTCTATAAACGAAAAACTGTCCCCTGCTATAAAATTAACTATGGCAATCGCTATCCCAAGGGTGACAGCATAAACGCAAGAAATAATGCTCGATTTAAATTATGGAAAAGTAAGGTTAGTCAAAAGTAATGAACGAGTCGTTAATTATTTAAAAGGGCCTAGCTTTGCCCTTGAATATAAAGATCAGCTCAATCATTTTTCATAAACTCTCTTAGAACAGAGGTCGCATAACTTCCGGCCGGCAAAGTGAAGAGAAACACCAATCCTTCTTCCTCTTTTTGAATCTCTAGATCAGGTATTAAGATACGAGCAGAACGCCTGGTACCGGCCAGGCCATTGCGTCCAAAGTCCTCAAGAGTCAAATTCCATTTTTCTAATAATTGAATTTCGCGCGCAAGCGCCTGCCCTTCGGCCAGCACCATTTTAGGGCCAAAAATAGGTCCCGTATAATTGATACCATTTTGATTAAATTGCTCTATATGATCCGAACCGCTAAGATACGGAAAGCATCGGCCCTGATTCAAGTTTTGTAATTGATCACCTTCTATTAAGGCATGGAATAATTGACTCTCAATCCTCTGCGCCAACCACTCATTAAAGAGCATAGACTGAAAAGACGATAGTAAAAACTTCTTTTTTTTATGCTTCCTCTCCTTAACTTCTCCTCGCAAAATTTTTTCACCATACTCTGCATTATCACCCTTAGTACCAAAGCGCTGAGGCCCATAATAATTGGGTACTCCTTGCTTAAAAAGCATCTCTCTAATGGCAAAGGCCCTAGTGTAGGCAATATCAACTGGTATCTCCAGATGGGAAACAACAATTTTAAATTGATTACCCACCAGATGCCCTGTTCTGATTTTATTTTCATGACGAGATAAGTTTAAAATTTTCCAATTATTTTCATTTTCTGCCAATAATTGCTGTGCTTGCTCAAGCGAAAAGTTACGTCCTAATGACAAGGAGAAAGTCTGTGTCGTTAAGGCATTTTTATCCTTTAGCCCCGCTACACCAATTTCTTTTTGAGGTATCTTAAAAATTTGTTGAAGGCCTTTAACGACTTCATTGGTACTTTGGTTTTGACGTTGAAGGGTGAGATAAATATGTTGTCCTTCCCCAGAGGCCTCATAAAGAGGAATCTCAATGACCTGAAAATGCTCAGGACGAGATTTCAACTCACCGCCAATTCCCAACAATTCTGCGCCGATATAAGGAAGATTAGTCATAATGAATTTATTTGTTTAAATGGTTAATATTGGAGCGATCATACGCATTCTACCTTTCTTTGGTAAGTTTAATTAACCAAAAAAACCCCTACGACACAGTGCCTCAAGCATGTATAATTACTTAATCTTAGCCTTTTTAGTATTGATTTTTTTAAAGTAATTGGAATAACTCATCTTCTTCCTTGAGCGATCCAAAAGTGCTTTGTCAAAGCTAGCAATGATAGTGGGAGCTACTTTTTTCGAAAAGGCGAAATAAAAATTCGTCAGACTCCCCTTGATAGGAATCACACGTAATTTTGTAATATCTATATCGTTCGCTAAATTACAAGCTGGTAAATAGGCCAATCTCAAGCGCTTGTTAATAACCATTTCAATCATTTTTTTACGATGACCAACCCCGCTCACTTCTAAAAAGTCTCTTTCCTTTTTTTTAAGTGAATCCAGAACCACAAAGCCAATCAGTTTATGAATAATAAGTTTAGAATTCATAATTTCATCAAAAGTTATAGGATCATCACGATGAGCAAGAAAGCAATACGAGCCCTTGGCAATGGCGGTTTTAGCAAAATGAAATTTTTTGGCGCGCCTCTTAGTACGAACGAAAGCGTAATGAAAATCAATATGACCATTTTTGAGCATGACTTCAATTCGTTTAATATTGACTTTCACCCATTGGAGCTGGTGCCCTGCACTTGCAGCAACCATTTCAATATATTCTTTTGCCGGCCCATAGGCTTGGCCATCCTTTTCCATGATATGCGGAGGGAGAACGGTGTAACCAACTTTTAACGTATCGGCCACAATTAAACTTGTTATAAAAAAACATAAAATGGAGATCAAAAGCTTCATCCTTCAAGTATAAGTCATGGCCCATATAGCAAGCAAATTATATTTAATTGGTCCAGGCCCATAAAACTCATTTAAAAGACATTTCGGTAGCAGCTCGTATCTGAGAAACACATTTTTTCATTTCCATCGCATACGCGTCATTTTTTATTATTAGGCCAGATTCAGCACCTTTTAAACTCCTTGCTTGCCTAAGAAATAGGTGCGGTATATGCTCCTTTTATGCAAATTAGACGTGGTTTTCTTTTAACATCTCATTGGACAGATTCATCCTCTGCCCTAACAATATCCTTTTATGGAACAGATGGAGTAAGACCTTTTAAGCTCGTCTTCACTAACCAAAAAATCGTCTTTTTTATCCAACGATCTGCTCAATTTAACCCCTCCCATATCGACTTTGAAAGGGTCTCGGGAGGCCTTAAAAACTTTGCCCACCTAGATGTCGATACCATTTATCTCAAGCGTTACCGGGATGTGTCCCTGGTAAAGGAATATTGTGAAAATAATGCCATCTTAACCTACGAACTAGACATACGCCCACCAGAGCGCTTTTTAATGGAGCGCTTTATTAATGGTGAATTAGAATTTATAGGAGCTTTTCATGAGCAACAAGGTGTAGATATCTATCTCAACCCAGAGGTTAGAAGTGCGGCGGGGAAAACACCTTTAAAAACGCTCTCTTTTGATATCGAAACTGGTATCAACAATGAACTTTACTCCATAGGTATGCATCAGGAACACCAAGAGGATGGCCACGCCGAATCGCAAAAGCAGATTGTCCTGATGCTTAATGATAAGACAAGAATCCACAATGATAAGCTCCATTTTTTCTCCTCGGAGAAAACTATTCTTCTTCAATTCATTAAATTAATACAAGAATGGGACCCCGATATCATTATTGGCTGGCATGTGATAGGTTTTGACCTTAAATTTTTAGAAAAAAAATGCCACCAATATAATTTAGACTTTAAGCTAGGCCGGCTTGGTGAAGAAATTCGAATCAATGAAAAAAAAGGGGCTGGTTTTTTTGCTGATATTCCAGGACGAGTTGTCCTCGATGGCCCCCCCACTTTGAGAGCGGCCTTTTATCAATTTAAAAATTTTAAATTAGAAACTGTCGCTACCGAGATTTTAGGAGTGGGAAAAGATATTGCCAGTGATTCAGGTAAAGTTTCTGAAATAGAAAGACGTTTTAAAGAAGATAAGCTTGCTCTGGCCAAGTACAACCTCCTGGATTGTACTCTGGTCATAGATATATTTAATAAACTTAATATCATTAATCAGATGATTAAACGTTGTCATATTTCAGGGCTCCTCCTAGACCGCCTTAATGTTTCGACTGCCGCATTTGACCACCTCTACCTTCCAAGGCTTCACCGCAACGGCTTTATTGCACCTAACCGCATAGACATTGTCCGGGATGAGGCAGCGACAGGGGGCCTGGTGATTGAACCCAAGGCCGGTCTTCATCAAAACGTTTCCATTTTCGATTTTAAAAGTCTTTATCCTTCTATTATCATGACTTTTAAAATTGACCCCTATTCCCGCATCCAAAATGAAATTGACCCCATTAAAACGCCAGAAGGTTTTCGCTTTTCTAAAACAAAGCATATATTACCTAATATTATTGAATCCCTTATGGAGCAAAGGCAAATTGCCAAAGACCAGAATGACCCTAGTTTAAGCCAGGCCGTTAAGATTTTAATGAATAGCTTTTATGGGGTAATGGGTTCTTCCCGCTGCCGTTTTTACCATGCCGACTTGCCAACCGCCATCACCACAACTGGCCATTGGATTTTGAATTCGGCCATGGATTTTTTTAGAAATAGAGGCTTTGAGATTATCTATGGTGATACCGACTCCATCTTTATTAAAAACCCCAACGGCGAAGTTCTTGATGCCGAGGAAAATAACTTGCTGGCAAAAGACCTTGATGCCTTTTTAAATAAAATATTGCGAGATCAATTTAATGTCGAGTCAAAGCTTATCTGCGAGTTTGAAAAAACATTTGACCAATTATTTTTTTCTCGAGCGCGTGGTGGTGAAGGAACTGCAAAAAAAAGATATACAGGTATCAGAAACGGTCAATTAGAATTCAAAGGCATGGAGTTTATACGCAGTGACTGGACTGACTTAGCAAAGGGTTTTCAAAAGGAACTCTATCAAATGTTTTTTTTAGGTGAAAACCTCAATCAATATATTAAAAAATATATCCAAGATCTAAAAGATAAAAAGTATGACGATCAGTTAATCTATACGAAACGCCTTTCCAAGGCCCCCCACGAATATACGAAAAATATTCCAATCCACGTAAGAGCGGCCCTGAAAATCAAACATGATGGCCCTTATCGCCTCAAAGAAGTTAGCTATATTATTAATAAAAATGGTCCCGAGCCGGTCAATTCCGGAATTATTGATTATGATTACGAACATTATATCGAAAAACAATTAAAACCCATTGCTAATGACATTCTCCACTCTCTTGGAGAAGATTTTGATTCATTCATTAATGGGGACCAACTAAGCCTCTTTTAAGTCAAAGATCGTCCATCATTTGTAAAATTTTACCTGAGTCCGTAGAAACATATAAGTTCCCTCGGTAACTGCGAACATCCCGAATTCTTTCTTCCAAATCCAAAAGCAGTCGTTTTTCCTGCACAACTTTCTTTTTGAATAATTGAATATAATTGAGGTGACGAAGTTTTAAAGCGCCGGAAAATAAATGGTCTTCCCATTCCTTCTGAGAAGGCCTTAGGTGAAGGGATAAACCACTAGGAGCAATAGAAGGTGTATAATATTTTACCGGTTGCTCCATTCCAGGCCTAGACGTTCCCTCCCCTATACTTGGTCCCCAATATTCCCTACCATGAGTAATGATTGGCCAACCATAATTTTTCCCTGCTTCAATCAAGTTAATTTCATCACCTCCGCGTGGCCCATGCTCTTGCTCCCATACCTCTCCATTTTTTAAATTAATAGTAAGTCCTTGAGGGTTTCGATGACCAAGAGAATAAATTTCAGGAAGAGCACCTTTTCTGTTCAGAAAAGGATTTCCGGTAGCAGCTGTCCCATTTAAATCGAGCCTTAAAACCTTACCATGATGAAACTTTAGAGATTGCGCCTTATGACGATCACCTCGATCGCCTATGGTTAAATAAATAAATCCATCTTTCCCTATTCTAACTCTCGAACCAAAATGAATATTTGTATGATTTAATGCCTGGGCAACAAAAATTTCTTTTAAGTTTGTTAGTCTATTATTCATTAAATACGCCCGCGATAAGGCCGTCGTATAATGTCGTCCTATTTTCTTAGAATAAGTGATGAAGAGAAGCTTATTTTTCTCGAAATCAGGGTGGAGGTATATATCAAGCATCCCCCCCTGTCCCCGCTCTTGCGTCTGGGGCACTGGCGCTAACCTTATTTTCCTTTTTTGAACTCGATCATAGAGGATAATTTCTCCAGATCTAACGGTATAAATGATTTGTTTTTCATTAGGGAAATCAAATCCCCATATAACACCGCCATGACTCACAATGGTTTTGACCTTAACTTTTTGAATTGTAAAATCTGTTTCCGATAAGATTAAATTCTGTTGAAAGCAAAAGAATAAATGGAAGAAAAGAATTAGATTCATCCTAAGCTCCTTTTACCTTCATCATCATAATACAATTTAAGATCGAATGAAATCCCCCGTCATTTTAGAAAACTAATTAAATATGGATAAAAATAGCGGCCTAAAAGAAGAAACTATATATCCATAATAATGCAACAATCAATATCCCCAAAAGTAATGGACCATTTGTTTCTTAGTTTTTTTCTGCTGCTTCCAATGGAACGGCCCCCCTGATAAGAGTTAATTTTTACCCGATTATCTTGGCAATAAGATCGATGGTTGGGATCCATAGAAATGGATTGTGTCAAAAAGGTGGTATATGAGCATTCAACTCGATATCGTTGATGGTTCCCCAAATTAAAATGGTCTTAGTATTACAGATGAAGGGTAAATTGATTACTTCATTTTTTTAACTGGTCATGCCTTTTCAAACCGCCCATAATGACTGGAATGAATGCCATCGTCACTACTCAATACATGCCCTTATTTCCTTATTTTCCGGTGCCGTCCTATCATAATCGCCGTGTTTACAACTTTTAATTTCAAAAAAAATAATAATCAAGTATGATTAAACCACTAAGATAAATAGCTCAACTCTAGGAAGGATATATGGAGCAATGTGGAATCCTTAACACTGTCATCATGGTTTTCTTATGCTCCCTAAGCAGCTTTTTAATAATTGCGATTACTTTTTTTATAAAGAAAAAATTTGATCTTAAACTTCTTAAAATTATTTGTTTTACGCTCTCCTTTGTTCCTTTTTCTTTTGCCTTAATTTTTAATTATTTGAATAAAGTAAAACTTGAACAGGTCCTCCTCTATAGCGCCCCAGAGAAGATGAATACCATTAGAACTGAAGGGATGCAGGCGCTCGGCGAATGCTATGCTTTTTTCACTAGTTTTATGATGGCCCCCTTTATCGTGACCGTACTCTCATTAATTGTGAGACAAATTTTAGAAGATAGAAAAAAATATAATTGATAAAAGTGGCCCACTAAAGTCCAATCCCCTAAAAAAAAATGAGACCAAATAAACTTAATTCCTTAAAAAGCACGTTTGCAAGGTAATATAAGAAAATCTTCTCTATTTTTAAAAATATCGCATACCTTTTCTCCCACTTTTATAGATATAATGGAATTCTATTTAAAATATTAAGGAACGGTTATGAGCGGAAAAGGTAAGTTAATTGAAATTTTTGCGGCGCTTAAAAAAAAGAGGATGTGGATTAACCTACTCCTGGGTTTTTCTGGTGGCCTACCCATTATGTTAGTTTTTTCTGTTGTTAAAGTCTGGGCCCGTCGCGAAGAAGTCGAACTTTCAACGATTGGCCTTATGGGTCTTCTATCTCTACCCTACTCGTTAAATTTCTTATTAGGACCTGTTCTTGACCGCTACACCCCCTTTAAATTGGGCCGACGAAGAAGCTGGCTATTGATCACTCAAATAGGTTTAATGATCTCAATCTTCTCATTAGGTTTCTTTGATCCCAAAGAGTCTATGATGATGGTGGCCTTGGTGACTCTCATTGTCGCGATATTTGGGGCGACTCAAGACGTCGCAATCGATGCTTACCGTTGTGAAATTCTTCCCGATGAAGAAATTGGAATGGGTTCCTCTATTTATGTTTATGGTTATCGTGTCGCAATGTTAGTGATGAGCGGCGGGGCCCTTTGGATGGCCGACCCAGATACACTAAACCTCACCTTTAATCAGGTATTCCATATTATGGGAGCTCTTATGGGTGTTGGGGTTATTACCACTTTAATTGCGACCGAGCCAAAGAATCTGAGTACCACCCCAAAGAACGTCAAAGAGGCGGTCATTAACCCTTTTATGGACTTCATTAAAGATAAGGGTTGGAAACCCGCTCTCACTATCCTAGCGTTTATATTCTTTTTTAAATTTGGAGATGCCATAGTCGGGACAATGCTTTCGACCTTTTACGTCGATATGGGTTATAGCAATAAAATAATTGCTGAAGTCACCAAAGGCATTGGCTTTTTTTCTTCTATGATTGGCCTGGCGGTAGGATCGGTCGCCATCTTTCGCTTTGGTATTCTCCCCTGCCTTTTAGGATTTGGGATTTTGCAATCAATCTCAACAGCGCTCTTTACCGTCTTAACCTGGGCAAGTATCAAGGGAACCTGGTGGGGACTGGCACTCGTGATTGGCTTTGAAGACTTCTCCAGCGGGCTTGGCACAACAGCACTCATCGCCTTCATGGCGAGTATGACGAATCGAAAATATACCGCCACTCAATACGCCCTTTTTGCCAGTTTAGCGGCACTTGGCAAAACTCTTTTTGGTGGAGGAGCGGGCTTTTTCGTTGAGGGCCTTGGCTACAATACCTTTTTTATCATGGGTTCATTAATGGCCATTCCAGGGCTCATCCTGGTCTACTTTATGAATAAGATTAAAGAAGAAGGCACTGAAGAGGGCCAGGTCGTAGCAGAAGCCGTAGTCCAGGAATCGTAGTCTTACTTAAAGCATAAGTGATTAAAATTACGGCAAGCTTCCAGTGAACTTTTTTTCGACACCTTTGTAAAGTTTTCGAAAAAAGCTCCTTTAAGGCCTCATTTATATTATTACTTACTGATGAAACTTTTTATTTTCTTTGTCGCTATTTTCTCACTCTTAAGTACCACCTTTTCTATTTATGGTGATGAAAAAGTTGATTGCTTTGATCTTGCGGGGCAAGTTATTGCCCACGGAAATACTGACTCAAAGGAACTCGATGACTTTATTCAATCTATCGACCCTCAAATCCAATATATTGATCAAGTGACCAGTAATGGATTTCATTATTTTAATAGCTATCAATATACAGGAGTCATTGAAGGCCTATCCCAAGTCCTTGGCACCATTGAGTTTCGCTACTTTAAAGAAAGTGATCTCCTTTTAATTGCCGACTTAAGGGTAAAGCTGAAGGGAAAAAAAATTGGGACTGCGCTCTTTGTCAAAGCTGTGAAGCGCTTTCCAAAAACAAAAATAATTCGAACCACTTTAGGAATCGATAACTATCGCATTTTTATGGACGAATATGAAAAGTCTAAAAACCTCGAGCTTGCTCTTAAAGGTACCCCCGCCTATAAGATGAGAAAACATCTTGGCTTCAAAAGAATAGACTATGAATCCGTTGAGATTGATGAAGAGACTCAGTCCGTTAGCTTTGATATTTTAAGATAAGATCAATTCTATTCTGCCCAGTTAAAATATAAATTTCTTGTAAGAGTGAAGTATTGTTTCAAATAAAATCTCACTCTATAACCTCAGAGGTGGCCATAGATAATTTCTAAAAAATCACGCTGGCATACGGGAACTGATAAAGCTTAGTCCCCTCCGATATTTGAATAATACCTGTGGCATTCCTGCTCCATCGGAGGATGAGATACTTATAAGCTCTTATAAACCTTTATACAAATAAAAATAGTAAACTAACTTAATAGCATACTGCCTTCTTTTCTAGGCATAATATATTGAATTATGCTTTTTTATTCTCTCTATCTAGCTGATTTTAGGTCACAAGGGTTTTTATTGTTAAAATTAATTTATAGAACGTGCGTCATTTAACCGAGAGGGAAGGTATGAGAGCTCATTCATTATTTATTTATACATTGATACTCTTTATTCCCTTGCTAATCGCAGGCTGTAAAGGAAACATTACTGTTAACCTCGCCCCCTCTGCGGAAAATGGCGTTGTCGCCCCTAAGGCCGCCGTTACTAACGTCAATATTGCCAATGATCAAATTGTTATTACAGGTAGTAATCTCAACAATGTCACCAATGTGCGAGTGACTGGTGCCAACTCTTTTGATGAAACATTTACCATTGATGCCGCTTCTAATAATAATACCCTTTACGCCAATGCTTCCAGTGCCATTAATGTTTTGGCCGAGGGGCTTTTTGATTTAATCATTACCGATGCCCATGGAGCGGCGACTTTTCCAATAAATATTTCTGTCACCGATGGTACCGTGACCGCAGCGAAGCTTTCCCTTACTGGTGCTGCCCCCGGTGATGTCTTCCAATTTGACGGCACTGCCTGGCAGCTTACCAATCTCAACGGTCCTAATATTTTGGGTACATGGGATGCCAATAGTAATACACCTTTTTTAACCGATGCATCGGGTAATTGCGATGGTAATGGTAATGGAGATTTTTACCTCGTCTCGATTACTGGTACAACTAATATTGATGGTATCTCAAGCTGGGCCGCAGGAGACTGGATTTTCTGTGGGTCCTCAGGCTCCTGGGAGCGGGTGCAAAATGGAGGTACGGTAAGTTTATTTAATGATCTTATTGATGTCGATACTGTTTCCAACGCCCCTACTGATGGGCAAATGCTAATCTTTAAGACTGGTAGCGGTAATTGGGAACCAAGTGGTGCCATCACCACCAACACCGCAAATAATAATGTTACTTTCTCCAATGATGTCATCATTACCGGGACTGGCCTAACAGTAAATGGCACCGCTGTTTGCCTACTCGATGGGACAAATTGCCAGGCCTCTTCATCAGGCGTTACCAATGGAACAGGAGATATCACCTTGAATACCTCTGCCGGTAGCGATGATATCCTTTTTCAAGTAGGCTCGGTAACCGAGGCAAAAATTGATGATTCAGGAAACTTTGGTATCGGTGCGACCAACAGCACACCTGCTACTGCTCTTCATGTAAAAAGAGATGATGCTAACCTCATCACTATTGACCGAACTGATAATGGGGCGATCACCAATAAATTTCAAATTGGCTCTGCAGATAATGGTAGTAATGATATATTTACTATTGGCTCAGATACAACGGCCAATTCACTTGTCATTGATGAAAATGGAAATATTGGTATCAATGATACGACTCCCGAAGCTCTTTTAGACGTCAATGGGACCATGCATGTGACCGAAATTTGTGACGAAGCTGGTGCCAATTGTAAAGACGTCTCAACTGGTTGGGGCGGAAGTCTTACCGGAAGTGGGACAGATAATATGGTACCCCTTTGGAATGGGACTGGTGCAATCGATGCTTCTGGTGTATCTGAAGCGGAATTAAGTATTCTTGATGGCGCAACATTATCGACCGCCGAACTGAATTACGTTGATGGGGTCACCTCTGCTATTCAAACTCAATTAAATGGCAAGCAAGCTAGTATTACGACTGGAACTGCGGCCCAATACTTAAAAGGTGACCTAACACTTGGAACCTTTGAAACAGAAGTCAATAACGCTGCCTTGACTGGTTACGCTGTAGGCGCTGATGCTGATGTCGTTGCCACAGATACTATCCAGGAAGCGATTGAAAAAATCCAAGGGCAAATCGATGCCAATGATACCGCCATCGCTGCTGCTGGCGATATAACTCAAGTCACCACAGCTGCAGGCTCAGGCCTTACCGGAGGAGTCGCTTCTGGTAATGCCAATCTTCAAGTTATAGTAGATGATGCCGGCATTGAAATCGCGACTAACACTATTCAACTCAAAGATGCCGGTGTCGTTACCGCTAAGGTTGCCGCGCAGGCCATTACTGATGTCAAAATGAAAGGGATTGCCGCAGGTTGCTTAGTTGGCCAAATACTATCATCCGATGGAGCTGGGGGCTTTGCTTGCGATACTGATGATAACGGTGGAGATTTTAGTAATGGTGGCGACACCGCTGGAGCAAATCGAACATTAGGTAATAATGACTCCTTTAATTTAGGTTTTGAAACAGGCGGAACCACGCATATGACAATTTCATCAGCAGGACTGGTTGGTATAGGAACAAATTCACCTGTTGAACCCCTTCATATTGTTTCTGATGGAGACATAGGCGAAATACAGATTGATACATATCACACAACAGCGAGTGCAAGTGGAAAATTTACAATCCAAAGGGCCAGAGGAACTTTTGCATCGCCGGTAAAATTAGTTAATGGTGACAATGTAGGAGAAATTTTTTTCGGTGGTTATGGGGATAGCGGTTTTGAAGATTCTGCCGTTATTAAAGCGGAAGTTGGACCTGGAACAATAAGTGATACTAGTATGCCAGGCACTTTAAAGTTCAAGACCACCGCCGATGGCTCAGTTAACCCAAGCACAAGGATAGAAATTCAGCCTGGTGGGGACACTATTATTAATAATAATTTAATTGTTGGATCTGATGACACAACAGCAGATGCTCAATTGCACGTAGTAAATGACCAGAATGCTCTAACGGAAATTCGAATTGATAATACAAACAGTGGAACGTCTATCAATCATACTGGGTTAAGTTTATATGATGGGACAACTTTGACTGCTTTTTTCAGAAATAATAATAATACTAATTTACTTTCTTTAGGGCAGGATAACGTCGCTGGAGACGTGGCAATTTATTCTGGTGGAAATGAGAGTCTTCGGGTTAAATCTGATGGAAACATTGGGATTGGAACAACAAATCCAGAGAGATCCCTTCATATTGTTGGTGGTGGTGTTCTTCTTGAGAATAATGAATATAGTATGTGGAAAACGACCGCTGGAGCTGTGAGAGGGTTTATCCTGTTCAGAAATGATGATGTCTTGCGTATCGGAAATGATGCTCCAGATGGAGCAAACGCCATTTCATTTTATGTGGAAAATATTCCAAATGCTATGTATATAAACGGTTCAGGAGATGTAGGTATTGGAACAACATCTCCGGACGACGCCCTTGATGTGATAGGCGATGTGGACGCGACAGGCTGTTTTCAAAACAATAATACGGGAACAATTGGCGGAACATGTGTGTCCGATAGACGCCTTAAACAAGATATCATTCCTTTAAGAGATTCCTTAACTCGCCTCCTCCAGCTTAGGCCTGTGACATATATCTGGCGCCCGGAGTTTTCTGATATATCTAAACGAAGTGGTTCAGAGATTGGTCTCATCGCTCAAGAGGTCCAAGAAATTTTTCCTGATATGGTGGTTGAAAAGAAGGACGGCTACAAAAGAGTCAAATACGATATCGGTCTTCAACTCTATATGGTCCAGGCCTTTAAAGATTTTTATGAATTATTTGAAGAAACGAATGACCGCCAGGACCGTGCTATTTCTTCCTTAGTAGCGGTGACTAAAGAGCAACAAATGAAGATAGACGCTTTAACTATGGAGAACGCTGAAATCAAGTCCAGCAATATCAAACTTAAAAAGCAAGTTGAGCTTATGCAAGAAGTTCTATGCGAGCTAAGCCCCAATGCTAAAATTTGTCGCTAACTTTTAGATAAAACCCTATATCCTAAGAGGATGAGAAATGGGGATTTTAAGCACTAAGTTAAAACCTATTTTACAAATATCATCATTTTGGGAGGAAAATGGCCCGGAGTGAGGGATTCGAACCCCCGACAACCTGGTTCGAAGCCAGGGACTCTATCCAGCTGAGCTAACTCCGGGTGGATGAGCTTTTTATATCTACATATCTTAATCAAGTTATACTGAAGATCCCATGATTAATCAATTTCTTTCCTAGCGCAGTTTAAGCAATACAAAAAGCAGGACTGCAGCGATTGCCATAAAAATGGTGAACATTTTAAAATGCTTTTCAATGATCTCATGTGCTTTAGGGCCAAAAATATAGACGATGCCCGCTAAGATCCCGTAACGCGCCCCGCGCCCGACCAAACTAGTGACAATTAATGTTAAAATAGAAACCTTAGTGGAATAAACACCGGCCACCACCGTAAAAACCTTAAATGGAATAGGCGTAAACGCCGCCACGAAAAGAGCACTGACCGCATTCTCTTGATACAATTGGCCAACGTGATCAAAGTGCTTGGCGAAGCTTGGAATATAATTAAACACCAAAGGCTGAATTTGCTCCCATAAAAAAGATCCTAAAAGATAACCCGCAACAGCACCTAAAACCGATGTTATTGTTGTCACAAAGGCAAAAAATAAGGCGCGCCGGCGATTAGCATAGGCCATAGGCAAAAGAAGGACCTCCGGCGGAATAATGAAAATACATGATTCTGTAAAAGAGAGAATCCCTAAAACCCAAACGGCATAGGGCCTATTACAGCTGTCTAAAATTTTTTGATAGATTTTACGTAGGCCATTTGCCTCTTCTTCTACAATCGCTGGAGATCTCATTAAGCTTCTAGCCCTTCTTCTTCTGGTTGGTGAAATGGAGTTCTATCGTAATCAACCTTATGCTTACATTTAGGGCATTGCAATTGCTTGCCCTCTCGCTTGGTTTCACGAAGGGTCATGACAGCATAACCACAGGCCTCACAGGCATAATCATAAGGTTTAGACCATAAGGCATTTTCGCAATTAGGGTAACTGGTGCAGCCGTAGAAAAATTTACCATAACGGCTCTTCTTCTCAGCATATTTCCCGACCTTACACTCAGGACAAGATAATTTAAGAGTATACGGTAAGGTCGTATCGCAATGGGGGTAATCTTCACACCGCACAAAGCGACCATACTTGCCTTTTTTCACTTCAAGGCGCTTATTACAAGTAGGGCAATCATCATGAAAATAATTTTTAGGCTGGATATGAATCGTACCTTCAAGGTCCTTTTTAAAATCTTGGGTTGAATTACAGTCGGGATAATTGGAACAGGCCAAGAACTGACCATTTCGCCCCCATTTAATATGGTATTCCCCATCTTTACATTTTAAACAATTAACACCTGTTGGAATTAATTGCTTTTTAAGGTTTTTCATTTCCTCTTTGGCCTTTTCCAAAGTGACTTCAAAACCCTTCCAGAAATCTTTTAAAACCTTTTTCCACTTAATTTCGCCATCTTCGATTTGATCCAATAATTGCTCAACCTGGGCCGTGAAATCAACATTCATCACCTCGGGAAAAGACTCAACCAGCATACGGCAGACAACTATTCCCAATTCTGTGGGCATAAAGCGGTTTTCAATTTTTTCAACATAGCCTCGGTCTTGAATATTGGAAATAATGGAAGCATAGGTAGACGGTCGGCCAATCCCTTTCTCTTCCAAATCCTTAACTAATGTCGCCTCTGAATAACGTGGAGGAGGACTGGTCCAATGCTCAACTTCTGCCGCATCCTCTTTTGGGATTAAAGTCGTTCCTTCCTCTATATCAGGAAGAAGTCCCGATTTTGCGTCAACTTGCTCTTCATCTTCACCACCACCCTTACGTGAGACCTTTTCCGCTTGCGCCTCTAAATAAACAGTACGAAAACCAGGAAATTTAATAATAGAGCCTGTCGCTCGAAAATGGTGGTTTTGACATTCAAGGCCAACAGTCGTCTGATCAATAACAGCAGGACTCATTTGTGAGGAAATAAATTTATTCCAAATGAGTTCATAAAGTTTTTGCTGGTCAGGCTCTAAATCCCCACGCACTTCATCTGGGGTAAATAATAAATTTGTTGGTCGAATGGCCTCGTGAGCATCCTGAACCTTAGAGTTCCCCTTTTTCTTTTTATAAACATTCGGTTCCGCTGGTAGGAAATCTTTACCATAACGAGAATCGACATATTCTCTGACACTTTCCAGAGCTTCTGGGGCAGTTCGAACCGAATCCGTTCTCATGTAGGTAATTAGACCCTGAGCGCCATGATCTCTTAATTGAATCCCCTCATAGAGTTTTTGCGCCACCATCATTGTTCTTTTAGCAGTAAAGCCTAATTTATTGGCCGCTTCCTGTTGAAGTTTAGATGTTGTAAAAGGAGGGGTTGGGTTTTGGCGACGCTCTCTCTTCTTAACAGAAAGAACATTAAATTCCTTTCCTTTAACATCTGAGACAATCTTTTTGACAAGATTGATATCGGTAAGCTCAGTTTTTTTGCTCGCCTCTTCCCCATAATATTTAAACTCAAAGGCCGTTTGATCTTTTTCCATTGTTCCATGAATAGAAAACCATTGTTCAGGAACGAAGGCCTTAATTTCATCATCCCTCTCTACAATAAGACGCAAAGCGACGGATTGGACCCGACCAGCAGAAATACCTCTCTGTACCTTATCCCATAAAATAGGTGAAATTTTATAACCCACTAAACGATCAAGAACTCGCCTCGTTTTTTGTGAGTCATACATTTCTTTATGAAGTGTTGTAGGATTTTCAATCGCCTCTTGTACCGCTTTCTTTGTTACCGCGTTAAAAACAACTCGGCTGATATTCTTCTTCTTGCCAATTTCTTCCGCTAAATGGTGGGCAATGGCCTCTCCCTCGCGGTCCATATCGGGGGCGAGATAGATATGATCGGCCCCTTTGGCCAACTCTTGTATACGCTCAATTTTATCTTTCTTTCCTGTGATTGGGACTAAGTCTATTTGAAAGTTATCCTTAACATCGACTCCCAATTTAGATTTCGGAAGATCTTTGATATGGCCATTAGAGGCCACCACTTGATAGCCCTTTCCTAAATATTTCTTAATTGTTTTGGCCTTGGAGGGGGATTCCACAATCACGAGATCGTAGGGACCCATTGCTCTTTTAGTGGTCTTCTTCGCAGTTTTTTTGGCCGTTTTTTTCGCTGTCTTTTTCGCTGTTTTCTTTGCTGTTTTCTTTGCTGTTTTCTTTGCTGTTTTCTTCGCCGTTTTTTTGGCAGTCTTTTTTGCTACTTTCTTGGCCGTTTTCTTCGCCGTTTTTGCTACTGCTGTTTCTTCTTTTTCTTCTAATATTTCTTTAGCCACAATGAATTCCAATGAAAAAATTAACGAAATGCACAATTTTCTTTCATAAAATCATGTCTTACAATTGCTCAGTATTCAACAACTCGTCGATTTCTTCAAGGTCAAATTCAGTTAAACCATAGGGATTTTCTTTGGCATTAATATCCTCGTCCATATATTTGAGTCCAATGTCCTTTTCAATTTCATTGAGAGACTCAAATGCATCCTTGTCTTGGCCCTTAACTTTCTTTTCCACTGCGTTAAGATTTTCTTGCTCTAAATATTTGTCTTCATCGACTTTATGCTCATTAATCTGAGTTTCGGCCTCTAGGATTTCATCTTCGAGACGCTCTAATTCATTAAGGTCTTTTTCATGATCTTTAATAACCGACTTCTCTCTTTCCTGTCGCTCTAATTCTTCAAGCTCGTCTTCCGTTAATTGAACGCGGTCGGCCTTTTCCAGAAGGTCTTTACTTAAATCGTCCAAATTGAGCTCGACATCCAATTCTTCGAGAGACTGGCTTTCCTTAGCGTAAACATTTTGTAGGTCTTTACGCGTACGGATACGATCTGATAAAGCGGCCTCTTCTTCAGTTTTAGTAATCGCGATAGTGCCAATCTTTATTTCTTGAGAGCTATTAGAGATGAGACCCGTTGCAAAATTATCACTTAAAGAGATAACCGTGACCTCTCCGATCTTATAAGTTGGATCAGCAGTGATCTGACGCCCGGTGCCACGGTCTTGGTAATCATGTAACGTGAAAATAGTTCCTAGCTCGACACCATCAGCACGGCCACGGTCTAAATAAACCACATCACCAAACGATAGGCCGTTGGACCGCTGATCATAGGAGTCCATAATGATGGCCTCAATATTTCTCTTATTAAAGGTGGGTTTAATTTTTTGAATTTTAGGAGTGTAAAGAGTGACACGATCATCTCGTTGAATAACGCCCGATTGCTCAGTGACTAAACATTCCCATTTTTTATTAATTTGGCGCAAAACCTTAATCTGAGCACCAATAGTGTATTTATGACCGGAACGATCAGAAGCTTTATTTTTCGTAGGACCGCCAGGAATATAGACGCTAAATAAATCTCCAGGTTTCACATTCACTGAAGAGTCAAAATTGACATAAATTTTATCAAATTGATGAATAAAAACATTTTCCTTGGCCATATTGGTGATATAACCGAGGTCTTGGATGATATTCGAAGTCATAAATGTATTTAAGAAAAAACCTTCTTTCACATTAAAGGTTATTTTACTATTTTTATCGAAACCCGAATTATCGTATTGCTCACCCGGCTCTTTAATAATAATTTCAGTTAAAGGAGGCTCATAGGCTTGGTGTTCTGTAGTCAGGGCTTCCTTACCTAACTTCGCCAAATCTTCATAAGTTTCATCTGAAGCGAATTGGAAATAAACACCCTGACTAATTAATTCTTTTCTTTCGTTCAGCCAATTAGGAACCGTTCCCTCTCCAAAACGATCGAATTGAAATTTTTTTTCGTTCGCCAAGACAGGAGCACCTTCTACAACGTCCTCATTTTTCTTAAATTCACCCAGAGCAACTTGAGGAAAGGTATCTTCATCACCACTAGAAAAAAGCAAGGTTAGCCCTGGTTCAATTTCATGAGGGTTGGTAATTTGAGGATTCAATGACCAAATTTTTGAATAATAAAACCCTGATCCGAATAGGCGGCCACAGATTGACCAGAGAGTGTCCCCCTCCTGAACCGTATATTGTTCGTCTTTAGTTGCAGATGAGATTTCACTCCATTCTTTTCCTGAAATTTTCGACTCAACGTATTTGGACATCTCCAGTAACTTTTTCTCTTCTGTCCCAATATCAAACACCTCAACTTTTTCTTTATGATCAGAGGTTTTGTATTGACTGCTATCAATAAATAATTTGTCATTAACGGTGTCCATGCTCTGAGGATCCGCTTGCTTACTCTCAATGGGCCTTTCTACAACGGATGGCGTGCCTTTCTTATCCTTAGGCTTTTCCTTAGGCTTTTTCTTAACTATTTTTGTTTTCTCTTTTACCGGCTCTTCAAAAAGAGAATCACCAATATCGTCCTTAAGAGACTCAAGATCATCCACCTCTTCAATATCGGATAATTCAACATCACCAGAACTAGAAGATGCATCATCTTCAAAAAGCTTGTCGATATCAGCATCATCTAAAAGGTCAAGATCATCCTTCCCCCAAGTTTGAGGGGAAGCTTGCATCAAAATAAGAAAAAGTATTAACGCCTTTTTTATAATGTCCTCACTTCCCTTCTACGATTGAAAGAAGTCATGCAAAATTGAATAATATTTTTCTTGCTTACTTTTTACTTTTAATTTCTCAGAGCATACGATTAGGCGTCCTAAGGTTTTTAAAATAATTCCTGAGAAGGCATGCTCATTAACAATCTCTTCATACATTTGCATCGCCAGATCAAATTCACCTTGGCGGAAAAGAATTTCTCCTAAAAGAAACTTGGCCCTCACCTGAATCTGCTCAATAGGTGAATTTTCTAATTCCTTAACTCTTGTTAAGGCCGCATCAAATTTATTCATATCGACAAATTCGTTGGCCAATTTGAGGATCTTGACCTCACGCTCAATCTGGATACCACTGACATCTTTAATGGCAATAATAGGTTTACTACGAGTTAGGCCCACGGAGGTTCCTGCTGTCACTTGACCATAGACATCAATGGTTTCAGCTGCAGCAGGGTCATTATTGCGACTTAACTCATTAATGAGATCAGTTGGGTCTTCCGAGCTGGGAGATGTTTCTGGTGACGCCAAGGGCTGACCTGTAACAGGGCCAGTTCGTGCCCGGTCCATTTTTTGCTGATTCATAGCAAATTCATAGCGCTTTAGTAATTCATCATATTGAGATTTTGGAACCGTTGCCATGGCCTGCGGTGGCGCTTGGTTAACATTAGCACCCGCTTTCTCTTGTCCTTCACCGAATAAAGTCCGACGTCCTGTTACCCAAGAGCAGGCCGGGAGAAGGGTGACTAAACTTAAAATGAGGATAGGACGGGAAAATTTCCCTAATATTGAAATCCTTTTCACTTTTCGTCCTCCATGACTTATAACCATACTGCCTAAACATTACAACATGTTGTGTCTTCTTCCATTTTAAAACATGTAGGATTGAAGTCAATCACCTTTGGGGGCCGGCCATGAATAAAATGAAACTTCCTGATAACCAACTTTTTCATATGGTTATACGCATGCCAAAAGAAGAAAGTGCCTTCACTTATTTTCAATTGGAGTCCAATGAAGGCCTATGCTTTTACTCAACTTTAAAGAGTGCCCCTGGCAGCCTTTATCGGGATATTGACATTATTGGTCATAAGTCTCTATTGCCAGAGTTTACGACTGTCATAGAAAGCTTAAAAAAGCAGGTCACCTTTGATATCATTGAGCAAGAAGTTCTGACTGATAGTCAGGATATCAACCAAGAGGTTTAGTCAAATGCATGATAAAGCTCAGGAAGATCAATTTTTTACCAACACCAAAACTGTTTACGGCCCGGTCGAATCATGGCGGTTTGGCATGAGCTTGGGTGTCGATCCCATTTTTTCAAGGTCCACTTGTAGCTTCAATTGCCTCTATTGCCAATTGGGTCAGATACAGGATATCACCACACTGCGCAAGGAATATGTTGCCACTAAAAATGTCCTTGCAGATATCGCAGAAGTTCTACAGCAAGAAAAAAATATTGATGTTATCACCTACTCTGGTAGCGGTGAGCCAACACTCGCCTCCAATATTGGTGAGATGATTAAGGGTGTCCGAGAATTGGCGCCAGAGATCCCCCAATACATCCTGACCAATGCCACAGAGCTCTACTGTCCAGATGTCCGTCAATCATTATTAGGTCTCGATAAAATTATTGTTAAAGTTGATGCTGCCAATGAAGAGGCCTTTCAATTAATTAACCGTCCGGCCCCGGGGGTCACCCTTGAGCGCTCCATTACCGGAATACTGGCCCTCAAAGAAGAGTTCGAGGGTGAGATAGAAGTACAAACCATGTTTATGCCTATAAATGATAGGCATATAGATGACCTGGCACGATTATTAAAACGAATCAACCCT
Source organism: Bacteriovoracaceae bacterium (assembly GCA_041586955.1). Classification (GTDB taxonomy): domain Bacteria; phylum Bdellovibrionota; class Bacteriovoracia; order Bacteriovoracales; family Bacteriovoracaceae; genus JBFGZE01. The sequence continues at coordinate 56,644 of JBFGZE010000005.1, read as the reverse complement.
GATATTGTGCAATTAAATACTCCCAAACGGCCATACCCCATGGAGTGGCATCGTGAAAATCGCGGCAATCATAAGAAAATTTTTGATTATGATACCCGTGAGCTAAAAACTATTAATCGTGAGAGGGCGGAAGAGGTTCAGCAATACTTAGAGAAAGAAACTGGCCTCAAAATCTTATCTGTCTATCGGGATTAAAAATGAAGTTACTCTTGGTGCTTACCCTTGTCGCGACCTTTTCCTGCGGAAACACCCCCCACTCCAAACAGCGCCAAATTCATTTAACTCTTGAGCAGTATAATTTATGGCAGGGATATATTCGTTACCCGCAAGGTACTCTTAAGCAAATGGAATCCGCGCGCCTTAACCAAGCGAAAAAAAATGTCCGCCAATTCTGTCAAAAGAAAAAAGTTCAATTTGAAACTATTGTCAAAGACCCGCAAGACTCCCAATATCAACGCCTCTATTTTTCTTGCTCACTGTAAATTGGTATTAAGGCCATAAGAGGATATTCATTTCTGGCCATTTCCCATACTTTTCCCATGCCATTAATTCATACATTCAATATTTAATCATTCCCCTTCGCCAGTTTAGAAAAGGGATTAATACATATCCATCAAATATCTCATTTAAGATCCCTAATCGTAAAAAGGTAATTTACTCCAACCAATTGAAAACTATGCTAAAGTGAATCTATGGAAAAATATTTAATTATCATTATTTTTTTTACCTCTTGTAGTTCCCTATCAGATAGAAATCTCGCAAGCGCAACCAAGAAAGATTGCCTGAGCATCACTAACCAATTAGTATCTATCGATCTAACAAAACAACTTGATAAAGCTCGTGAAGATTATAAACGCTCTGATATTTTTATTGCTGACAATGGAACGTTTCATTATAGGGGAAAAAAGGTAGTCTCTAACAGCGGTACCCCCATTACAATCTTTGGAAAGTTTGAAAAAGTTAAGAAAAAGCAATTTATCTACTACAGCGATAATAGACATCACAAAATTTTAAAAAAGCTACCTTTTCATGAAGCATTCTCTCATTATTATCAAGAATTTATAAACCAATACAAAATTAATGATTTTATCATTCTGCCTCAAAATCACCTTGCAACAAACCCCGATAAAAATCATCAATTTTATGCGCCCTACCAAATTAAAGAGCTGGGAAAAAGAAAAATCACTGTCGTAAATAAAAATGGAAAAAAAATTGAGATTTCAAAGCAACGAGTTTTTCAAAACAATTTCTTTATTAGCAAAAACGAGCGTAACTTAATTAATAGTTTTTACCAAGACGGAGGAGAGGGTAAGATATTCTACTACTCCCCTAATGAGATTGCAGAAGCGGCCTATCGTGGAATTTATGTAAAACTGATGAAACCTCCAACTTTTAATGACCTCTTTGATGATCACAGGGCCTATCAAAAAGTAAAGGCATTATTAAACCAAGGAAAATCAATCCTTTGGAGTACCAACGACCGTGGAGTATACGGATCGTTTTCAAGCAACCATTCAGATTACGCAAAGGCCTTAAAGCTTGGAGGAAAGGGAATGAAAAGCAATGGCCATCTTATTTTAAATTCAACCAGCGATATTTCGATTATAACTCATGAAATGCATCACCTTAAGGATCATCTAACCAAGGCCAATCACACCTCATTATCTAAGCTAGGTTCTTTACTCGTAGATGGGGCAATTGATAATCTTGATTATGCGACAATTCGGGCCTTTATTAATGAACAACGGGCCTATGCGACTCAATTCAACTTTATTAATAATATGGAATATAGGGATACCTTAAAGACTTATGTCGCCCCGACATATGAAATGGAGTTAACAGAGCAATTATTTTATCAGAAAAAGAAGGAAGATGATGTTGATGCCTTTAAGATCTATTATTACGCTCCTCTTAAAAAGCTATTCCAAAAGCTCACAAGTTATCAAAAAAATACTATTTCAGAAATGATTCGAGAAAGCTGCTTACAATCTCAAGAGTTAGATTGTTCAAAGCTCCTTTACTCAATAAAGTAATTAATTTTCTAAAGGGCACTTAAAGTCTGCTTCTCCCAAGGTCACGAAGTAGGGTACGAATGGCCTTTGCGTTTTCAGAACTACCACTTTTTAATCACTTAGCAGCAATCATCAGGCCATTTCTAAAGCTTTTATTGAGATACTCCGAAAAGACCTTGGAGTCTCATATGAAAAGGTACTTAATATTATTAACATTTTGCTTTGCTTTAGTCATAGGTGCTTCCTGTAAAACCACAGGACAAGAGTTTCTATCTTTTGATCAAGGCCAACAGGATAATTCTGAAGAATCGATATCTGCACATAAAGAACTCAATCGTCTAACTAATAATGGAAAAACATTACCCTCCTATAAACAAGTCAATGAAGTGGTTAGTAATCCTGGAGACATTTCCTTTCAACGAGACTGCATTGAAATTGAAGCTGCTTCCGATCCGCCCATCAAAACTCATGAGACAACAATTAGTTCAAAAAAAGTTTCACCTTTTAAAAGAAATGTCGCTTCTCATGGCAAAGCGATCCCCTATGGGGTCTCACTTAAGAACCACCCCCGACCGGAGCGGGGATGCTACCCAGTCGAGAACGTTTCTTTAGAGGAAGCAAAAGCGGCCATCGAGTCCCAAAACTTTTCTTTTAAAAAAGACAACGATTCCCCCGGTAGTAAACCTCCTTCGGATGAAGAAATTAGGGCCTTTGGTGCGGCCATCCTATCTATGCAATATCTTAATGGTGGAATTTTTCAAATTGGAAGGCCTGAGAAAAAATTTCCTTTTGTATATTGCGATGATGATAGAAAGAGCAGCCGGCAGTTTGGCAATAAAATTCGCATTTCAAGAAAAGGTCGTGCCCGACACGGTTTGAGTGTTGCTCAGTATGTTCACGAATGGGGACATCTGATTGGAAATAGTGTTGAGCCATCAATCGGTCAGGGAAATAATATTTACAATGAATTTTTAAGGGCCATTGGTGGAAAAGTTTGGACCGAAGATAGCAGAACAGGACGGCCAGGTTGTCTGGTTTCCAGGTATGCAGACAATCGCTCGAATGAGCATTTTTCTGAACTTCTTACCGCTTTTGTTACGGAGCCGTTTCTACTTAGAGAGATGGGAAAGACAAACAAAGTCTGTAAAAAAGCTTATGAATTCTTTGAAAAAGTCCTTTTTAAGAAAGGGGAACGAGCAAGAGAGTGCATGTAACTTTATCTCTATACTAGCTTTATTGCTCCACATCTCCCTGTGATGATAAGAATCAACATCAAATTGAGGCAGCAAAATAAAGTCCCTTTCCTTCTCTACAATATAAAATTGAGTAAAAAAGAACGGGACCTTACTCCTAATCAAGATTTAAGGTAAGCCATAATGGATAATGATCAGAATAGCCCGCTGTTTTTTGATCAGCGCTGAGGTGATCGTAGCGCCATGGAACTCCATGAATGATAGAGTTAAAATGGGGTTGGTTTTTATCATCGTATTTAAATGTGGTTTGCGCCCATTTAGGAGCAACAATCTCATAAGAGTTGAGATCCACTTTAATACCTTTTTTACTCCTTAATAAATTCGTCGAAAGAAAAACTCGATCTAATAAATTCCAAGTCATTTTTGGGGCATAAAAATAAGTTCCGAGTGGCATGGCCTTTTTAGTGTCCTTTTTAACCTTTCTCGATTTCATAAAAGTGGTATGCAAATCAACTATTTTGTTATCACTTTCCAAGATCGTGCTAAAAGGATGCGGATGGTTTTCTGGAATAGTATTAAAATCCCCTACCGCCATGATTCGAGCCTTCTTATTAATCTTAAGAATATTATCTATGCGATCCTTCAGGGTGCGTGCGGCAATGAGGCGCGTTTTCTGAGGGTTTGAAAGAGATGGCCAATGATTGACGAAAACAAAAAGCGGCTCTTTCTTCCAGAGAAACTCTACCTCTAAAATATTACGACTCGGCCTTTTATTAAAATACTCTCCGGCCAATACATGTTCTCGTTTATTTTTAAAAACCAATCCATTTTTCTCATTAAAAAGTAAGGCCAAATCGATGCCGCGCTGGTCAGGAGAATTGGAAACCATTATTTTTTGATAACCCAAATGACCTGCCAATGCTTGAATGACATTTTGATTTTCAATTTCACTCAATGCGAGAAGATCAGGTAGAACCCCTTTAGACTTGACCATTTTTTCGATTTGCAAAAATTTAACTTTTAAATGTTTGGCGGTCCAATTCCCCTCAAGGCATTGTTTCCGATAACGAGGATTAGGAATGCTATTGCATTCCTTGGTTTTCCCTTTAAAATCTTTGGGTAAATAGGCCCAATCGTTCTTGCCCGCATCATGCTGACCGTCAAAGAGATTTTCCACATTATAAACCATCATATTTAATTTCTGAGTTTTGGCATAAAGAAAATTATTCATCATCAGAATAAGGCCAATCAAGCAAATCTTTTTCATTCTATTCCTCGTTAATCTAAATTTTCTTTAATCCAAGAGAGAACATCCTCGTGGTGAGTTTTGGTATTCACTTTCGGCATAATATGCTTAAGACGACCGTCTTTACCGATAATAAAAGTCATTCTCATAATTCCCATATACTCCCGGCCCATAAATTTCTTAAGACCCCATACGCCATATTTTTCAGCTATTTTATGGTCTTCATCAGAGAGTAAATCAAAATTAAGTTTCTCTTTATCAATAAACTTTTGTAAGCGTGCAGGAGCATCGGGACTAACTCCAAGAACAATTGTTCCAGAATTGGTAAAATTACGTTTTTTATCACGAATCCCACATGCCTGAACCGTACAACCGGGAGTCATCGCTTTCGGGTAAAAATAAAGGACAATATTTTTCGCCCCTTTAAAATCTTTTGAGGATACTTTTTCACCTTTTTGATTTAATAAGGTAAAAGCAGGTGCCATATTGCCAATTTTTGGTAAATCCATTTTATCTCCTTTATTATTACCATTGATTTCTTAATGCTCTTAAGGCCACAAAAGCGTCTTCTTCAGAACTCACTGTCTGTGGTAAATTATTTCGTATTTCGATTTCACTGAGACGTAAAAAAGTATTAATTTCTTTTTCCAATCCCATGGTCGTTGTAAATTCTTCTTTAATCACGTCATTGGCCTCGCACCATTCCAATAACTCTCTTGCCTTACGATTATGAGGTTCCCGGTCCAAAGTAAAGCGCAAATTATTCTGAAGATACTCATGGCCAGGAAAAACAATAATTTCATCGGCCAAAGGGTAATACTCATTTTTAATAGTCTGATAAAGAATATGAGGGTCACCTCCATTATGGCAATTTCCGACACCTGCATTAAAAAGTGTGTCTCCCGTAAAAATGCCATAGGGCCGCTGCTCTTTCCACCATAAGAAACTAAGATGCGCCATCGTGTGACCCGGTGTTTCTAAAACCTCTAGATAACCCTCTATCCCCAAATCGAGTTGATCGCCTTTTTTCAAAGTCCCCGTCTGGCAGGGGATGTCCCGCGCCTTTGGGTGGGCCAAAACTTCGCATTGATAAATGCCCACCAATTCCTCATTTCCCTGGGTATGATCCCAATGCTCATGGGTATTGATAATGGTAGTTAAATGACCTCCCCATGATTGCAAAAATTGCTGCACCTGCGCTGCAGAAAACGGGTCAAAGCAAACCACTCTATTTTCTTCATCTTTTAAAAGATAAGTGAAGTTGCGTAGAGAAGATTCTGTATAAAGGATTTTAAATGGCATATTTGTTCCTTTAATTATTAAAATGCTTTCGCTATCCTAGAGGTGTTTAACCATACTTTTAAGGAAACCAAATGAGCAATACCCAAGTGGTCACATCAATTTTTCTTTGCGCTTTAGGAATCAAAGAAGTTCTGGAAGCCTATTTAGAGAAGCGCAACACAAGATATATTTATGCTCATCGCAACAAGGTCCCTGAGCGCTTTCAAGACGTTATCACTCTAGAGGAGCATCAAAAGGCCGCTGAATATGCTCGCGCCAAAGGCCAGGCCGGTCGTTGGTTTCGTACTATGGATCTGATTATACTCCTTTTATGGACTTTTGGCGGGGGGCTTCAGGCGCTTACGGATTGGGCGCAAATGATGGCCCCCTCAATGATCACTCAAGGCATTTACTTCATGGCCGCTTTTGCCGGGATCTCGACTCTCCTAGGAATTCCCCAAAGTCTCTACACCACATTTGTGTTGGAAGAAAAATTTGGCTTTAATAAAACCACTCCTAAATTATTCATTATTGACATGATTAAAGGCCTAGTTCTGGGTGCGCTTATTGGCCTGCCTATCTTTGCTGGCCTGCTCGCCATTATTGAAAAACTTGGTCAAAACTGGTGGCTTTGGGGCTGGGGATTTCTCATCGCCGTTCAATTTACCTTATTATGGGCCTATCCCCGATTCATCGCTCCTATCTTTAATAAATTTAGTGCATTAGAGGAGGGTGAGGTAAAAGAAAAGGTTTTAGGCCTTCTTCAACGCACAGGCTTTGAATCTAATGGACTTTTTGTCATGGATGCCTCGATACGCTCGAGCCATGGTAACGCCTATTTTACAGGTTTTGGTAAAAACAAGCGCATTGTCTTTTTCGACACTCTTATTAAAACTCTCGGCCCTGGTGAGGTGGAAGCAGTTTTGGCCCATGAACTAGGTCATTTCAAGTGTAAACACATCGTCAAGCAATTGATGAAATCAGTCGTTATTAGTTTTATTGGATTTTGGGCCTTAGGCCTTTTATTTCACTCTCCTGATTTCTATCTAGGCCATGGTGTAAAGACCGGAGCCCCCTATACTGGGCTTGTTCTTTTCTCTATGGTGTTATCGGCCTATACCTTTTGGATGACGCCCATCTCAAGTTTTGTTAGCCGTAAGTATGAATTTGAAGCCGATACCTTCGCCGCCCAATACTCGGATCCCCAGGAGCTCATCCAGGCCTTAGTTAAGCTCTATAAGGAGAACGCTTCAACTCTTACTCCAGACCCTATGTATAGCCGATGGTACCATTCTCACCCTCCTGCGTTGGTTCGAGTGGAGTTTTTAGAAGGCCTTAAGGTCTAGAATTGGTGTCGATTGTCCCCCAAAAAGCGATGTAAGAAATTCAAAATTCTTACATTAATGACTCAACCGGCTGAAAACTCGACTGCAATAAAAATAATTGGATGATAATCGGATTGACCTTGCTTATCATTATGCTATCTAGGCGTAATAGCATACTACTATGCTCTGAAGCCTAAGTGAGGCAAGACTCTATGTTTAAAAAATTAGCACTATTAATATTTATTTTATGTGGCATGGCCACAATCGTCAGCTCTCTCCCTCAAGGCCAATTAATGGCCAAAGAAAAATCTCCTCCTTTTAATGATGAAGGACCCGGAGGTAATGGTGGCGGCAGTGGTGATGGTTATATCCTCCCCTCCTCCAATATTATATAAGATCTTTTAAGTTCCTCAACGCCGCTTAGCGCTTTCTGTCTTAATAAGAAAGTACTTCATCTTCATCCCAGCAGAAAAACCTCCTGGCCCATTCTTGGCCACAACCCGATGACAGGGAATAATAATAGGAATAGGATTTTTCCCATTGGCCTGGCCAATGGCCTGATAACCTTTTGGACATTCCACCAATTCAGCGAGATCTTTGTAAGTCCATAATTGGCCATAAGGTATTTTTTGAAGAGCTAACCAAACTCGTTTCTGAAAGGGGGTTCCCTGTGGCGCACAAGAAATATCAAATTGCTGGCGCTCACCACTAAAGTATTCCTGTAATTGAGTACAGGCCTTTTTCCCGAGGGCATAGCTTGTATCATTTTCAAAGTCTGGTTTGCTTTTTAGAAACTCCAGGGAAAAGATCGCCTGCTCGTTACCGCAGATGAGAATCAACCCTCCTTTAGTGTTCTGATAATATCTTTTGACAATAGTTTGATTCATTTCTATTTTTCCTTATGAAAAAATTAATTGCCATAATCGATTGTGGAATTAAGCGCAATAGTCTCTTTATTTTTAATCAATTAGTCAGGAACTTCCCACAATCCTTCACTTATCATATTCCTTCCACGCAGGGAATGGAATCTCTGTATGAAGCGCAAGAACAAAATCTCGCCTACATTATATTGGGAAGCTTTAGTAATGTAGAAGATCGTCTGCCTTGGCAAAAAGAATTAGCGCGCCATATGCTGCAAGAATTAGAAAAGGGTAAACCAGTCCTTGCCCTTTGTTTTGGTCATCAATTATTGGCCGATGCTTTTGGTTTAACAATCATTCAAAATCCAAATCATGGGACGCTCCAAGGAATGCGTCAAGTGACTATTCTCAATGATCACCCTCTCGTCAAAGCGGGAGAAACTTTTACCTTAATCAAGGCCCACTCCTACCAAGTCGCCAATATTGCACCACCTTTTATTCATATCGGCCATTCACCAGAATGCCCTCATGATATAATCGCTCATGAACGCTTGCCTCTTTTTAGTTTGCAAACTCATCCGGAGGCCTCTGATTATTTTATTGAAAATGATGTTAAGGCCGAGCTTTCACCAGCAGATAAGAAGCTCACGCGCAGAGATGGATTAGAAATTATTTCTCGTTTTCTAAAATGGGCAGATAGCTTCCCCAATTCAAAATAACTGCCTATTCAATTGTGCCATATAAACTCTGTGAATATTTTTATGGATATAACGAACTCCAAAGGCGGGATCTTTATCTGCATTTAATAGGTTAACGACTTTTTTTTGTCATACCAGGCCATATGCCCAAAGCGCTCTCTGAATATGCGAGGATAAATTCGTCTAATAATCCTAGGAGAAAGGTGTCATGGAATTTGTTAAAAAATCAAAATATGGTTTCCGGTAACGCTCAATCTCATTATGAATTTCATGGAATGCACCTTCAAAGCTCTTAAGGTTAAAATTCATCTCGACATCACCGAAATAATCCTCAATCGCCTGGACATTAATAATTCTATCTTCTGTCCCATAGCTACAAATAGCAGGACAGGGAGGATTAATGGGGCCATCAAAAACTTGACGAGAGGCATGAGCAATCTCCAATAATAATTTTGAATGAAGGGCCATATGATTGAGCTTATCCACTCGATAATTGAGAATGACTCTCGGGTCATGAGATAAATAATTCATATCTACCATGCCCTTTAATCGCAGGCCCGGGAGGCCCTGGGCGATTTTTCCCAATATTTGATTAGGAATTTTTTCCACCATCTTTCCAAGGAAACCGGGCAGGCCAACTGGCGGAGCATTAACATAGGCCATCATTGGATTTGGTATATCTTGGGGAAAGTTCTTTAAAAAACCACAAGTAATGAGGGCGCCCATAGAGTGGCCAAAAAGCAAATAATTTTCGGCCTGATAGGTCTCTTGTAAGTATTGAATAACGGCATGAAGGTCATCATAATACTGAGAAAAGTTTTCAATATAGGCACTCTTACCACCACTCTTGCCGTGACCGCGCAAATCATAGAGGCAGATATTAAATTGATGAGATAATAGGTCCCCCATATAGAGATGTCGGCCAGAATGTTCACCGACACCATGGGTCACTATAATCCACGGCTTCATACCTGACTCATAAATTCGAGCAAAAAGAGAGGTTTGCTTGGGACCATGTATGATTTTTTCCAAAAATTTCACTAAATACCTCTGATAGTCGTTGGGAATATCCCTCTCATTCTATTATAATTTTGAAACGACCAATTATCAAAGGACTATATCTATGTATTGCCCCGAGTGCTTGAACGATTCACTATACCTCTCCTCTCGTGGCTCTATAAAAATTATAGTAAATGGCAAGCAAATGGACTCTGGCCGTATCCTTTTTAATATAGAAAAAGATGAACATGAGGAAATGGTAGAAGAATTAAAAAAGGGTTTTGAGAAATTTTTTAAATGGTATGCCAATTTTGAAAATAAAGATCCCATTCTCCAAGTTGCTCTACTAACTAAAGAGATGAATTGTGATAATAATTGCCATTTTGGCCCTAATCAACAATTTTCGGTGGTCAATATTCTCATTAGACCCGAGGTTGTAAGAGACATAGTTGAAGAGCTTGCCAACAAGTATAAGATCGAAACGAAAATTGATGAGATAGTATGAATCGCAACCCCAATCAGCAGAAAATTAATCGCCGGATGGCACAAAAAGTCACCATAACTGGCGCCCTTATTAATATGGCCCTAGGCGTGGCCAAAATTATTATTGGAGTTTTCGCGAGTTCCCATTCTCTTATAGTTGATGGTATTCATTCCTTTAGCGATTTATTATCTGACCTTTTTATTATTTTTGTTAACCGCTTTTCCTATGAAGCCCCGGATAAAAATCACCCCTATGGCCATGGCCGTATAGAAACCATGGGCACTCTGGTTATTGGTTGTATACTCATTATCACCAGTGGCGTTCTTTTTTATGAAAATATTCTCCCCTTTATCACTCAAAAGGGGTTTGTTATTCCAAAATACCCTGTCGCCATCGGTGCTCTCATCTCAGTCCTCGCCAATGAGTGGCTCTTCCGTTACACTAAAAAAACGGCCGAGATCATAGGTAGCCAATTATTATTGGCCAATGCATGGCATAGCCGTACTGATTGCATTTCTTCAATCATCGTTCTCCTGGGATTTGTCCTCTCTCTTTTTGATATCTACTGGGCGGACCACGCGGCAGCGCTTATTATTTCGTTAATGATTGGAAAAGTTGGCCTTGATTTTATCAAAGATAGCACCACAGAATTAGTCGACTCAAGCTTAAATCCCGAAGAGACCAAAAAATACCTCGAACGTATTATGGCAATTCCCGAGATCGAAGATGCCCATAATTTAAGGGCGCGAAAAATGGGTCCGCGTATTATTCTCGATGTTAATATTCAAGTGGCGGCAAAGATCAGCGTCTCAGAAGGTCATGAGATAGCCACCCAGGCGATTAAGTCCATTATGGATAATGACCCTAAAGTCAGTGATGTCGTTGTCCACACGGATGTGGAAGACGATGTAGAAATTCCATTTTCCTCTTATAAAGAAACCGTCCTACCTTTGCGCCAAAAGGTTTTAGAAAGGATAAGACAAAATCTCGACCAAGAGATCATCTCTAAGATTAAAGAAACTCGTCTCCATTATTTGGGCAAAAAAATCCATTATGAATTTGTTTTGGATGTTCAAAATATGAATGATGAGGAATTATTAGAGACAATTAAAAAATCAGTACGTGAATTGAGTTATAGCGGTCGTATTCAATTTCTTTTTACACGCCCTTAAGGAATTTACCAATTTCCTTCATCACAACGTTACGAATATTATCCTGCTCATGCAAAACCTCATGCAAAGCATCCTCAATCCGCACGAGGGTGTAATTTTCTAAATGGTCACAGAACTCTTTTTGGCGCCCAGGGTTGACGTAAAACTCTTTCCCAGCCTGAAACATAAGAATAGGAATTTTAATATTTTTTCGTTTTTCGTAAAGACGATCAGTAGCATTGATCGCCTCAAGTACCCAATTATTAGTCACAAAGCCTGAACGAATCTTAGGGTGCTTACTCTCAATAAAACGCTCCCATAAAAATCTTTTATGAGAACTCGTGACGGTATTCTCATCAAAACCCTTAACTTCCAAATGGTGACCTCCATTGATAACCCAGTCCCGTGCCTTGCCAAAGAATCGCAGGATATAGAGAAGCGCGAGCGCAAAAAACTTAGGCATACCATTAAGTTTAATATCAAACATAGGGCTAGAGAGAATCGCACCATCAAAATAATTTGGTTTAGCGGCGCTAAATAACAATCCGATGGCCGCCCCCATTGAGTGGGCCAAAAGTATTTTTTTAGCGTATTCTTTTTCTTGATCGACGATTAATGAAAATTCCTCAAAATCAAGGACGTAATCTTCAAATTCATTGACGTGACCTTTATAGGGATCTTTTAACACCCGCTGAGAAAATCCTTGTCCGCGATGATCGAGAATCCATACATCATAACCGTAGCCCCTGAGATCGTAGAGCAGCTCAGCGTATTTAATTCCGGCTTCCCCTCTCCCGGGAGAGATAATGATGGCCTTAGTATTATCGGGATGAGTAAATTTAGTATAGTGAAGGATCAGGCCATCAGTACCGGAAAAGGTACCAGAGACCCCTTCACTCTTATAATATTGGTGAAATTGCTTTTTAAATTTAATGACTTGTATTAAATCTTTTACCTTCATTACCTACCATCATAACTTTTTTCCAAAAAATCCCCAAATTCAAACTAATTTTTGTTGGATTTAATAAATTTGCCCCACTATCTCCACCTTTCCTTTAAGGGCAATTAATTTTTAAATCTTTTAGAGGAGCAATCAACCCTTCTCCCTTATAGACCTTTTGCCCTGTCTTTAATTTCTTTAACCTCTCTTCTGTCAATGGGTGCCTTTGTAAAAAGGCCAATTCCACTTTTTCCCTTGTCATTAAATAATCAAAAAACTCCTCACCCTTCAAGGAATGTCCATAGATAGAAATCAAAAGGCCTTCAGCAAATAGATCGGCCTGCGCCTCATCTTTTCGGGAATAATGACCATTTATTAATTGTGAGATATGAAAAATCTCACTTCCACCTAAAAAGGAACTCAATATTGTTAATAATAAGTTTCTCCCCAGGGACCGCAGGTGGTGGCGTAAATAAAAATGCCCCAATTCGTGGCCGAGAACAAAAGCCAGGCCATTTTCCGTTTTGATTGATTGCAAAAGTGCCGAAGTGACAATAATCTCTCCGCCCGGAACTGCAAAGGCATTAGGCCCATCAGAGCAAATGACTTTAACGTTAAAGGGAAAATCTTTAGGGATTTTATCTTGATGCGCAATGATTTTAGTCACCAATTCATTCAAGTAAGTTGGCCTCTCGTCCATGGCGACAGTTTGCTGTGAACGAAAAATCGAAAAGAATCTTGCCTCGGTTTTAAAATCAATATAGCGGACAATATAGGGACCTAAAAATTCAAGAAGTGCTAGTAAAAAAAATAAGGAAATAAAGAGATAGGTCATTAAGGCCAAGAAATCGCGCCAAGGAGTTGCCTCACCCAAATTGACATTATCATCTGGTAATTTAAATTGGCCGCTCATTTCACGGCCGTGCCATAGGCCATGACTTCCATAGCACCAGAGTGCTTTTCTTTTCCGTAATTAGTATTAGAGATATTAGAAGTTTCCAAGCGAACCCTGACAATGGCCTTAGCACCAAAATGATGCGCCTGTTCTTTCATTTTAAGGAGTGCTTCTCGCCGTGCCCGGTCCATTAAGGTTTCATAACTTGATAGACGGCCACCAAAAATATTTCTTAAACCGGCGAGAAAGCGCTTAAAATAATCTTGTGCGATAACCACTTGACCGATGACCAATTTGCAATCTTGCCATTCACCTTTATGATATTGGCCATCTGTCAATTGCACTAAATGAACGAGACGCTTTTCCCGCCAACGGATATTCCGCAAATGCTTCTTTTCTGCCCGAGTCCCCTTTAAATACCCAACAATTAATAAAGTCAGGACGACTGCAATTTGCGCTAATATTTCCATATTTACTCCTGAACTTTTAATGCTGTTCCGTAAACGTAAATTTCGGCCGCTCCCTGCGCAATTGAACTGGTAGAAAAACGAATATTAACAATAGCATTAGCGCCTAGGCTTCTTCCTTGCGAGATTAGGCGCTCAATTGCCTCTCTGCGCGACTCTTCTAATAACTCAGTATAGCCCTTTAATTCCCCACCAAAAATATTTTTAAACGAGGCCATCAAATCGCGACCAACATGCTTCGCGCGAATGGTACTACCACTCACTAAACCCAAATGGGACAAGGTATTTTTTCCAGGTATTTCTTCTAAAGTACTCAAAAGCATAAGGCCTCTCATTTATGACAAAGGAAATCTTATCTTAAGCTTGATCCATAGAGCAAATATAGTCAAATTCACTTTTTGTAATAGGAGTTATAGACAAACGGCAGCCTTTTTGGAGAATTTTCATTTGTGCCAATTTTGGTTCTTCCCTCATTCTCTTGAGACTTATGACTTGATTAAATGAGCTTTTGTATTGAATATCCACCATCATCCAGCGCGGCGCATCCATACTGGATTTGGGGTCATAATAAGGGGAATTTTTATCAAAGGCGCTCGGATCAGGGTAAGATTCGCGCACGACTTGGGCGACACCAGCACAACCAGGGACAGGGCAACTGGAGTGATAAAAGAGAATTAAGTCCCCTTTTCTCATTTCATCTCGCATAAAATTGCGGGCCTGGTAATTGCGAACACCATCCCAAGGCGAGGTCATTTTTGGCATTTTTTTTAGATGCTCAAGGGAAAAAGTATCCGGTTCGGATTTCATTAGCCAATAATTCATGACTCTTTCAACATGGGTTGAACCCTTTTTCTCATAAACTCTGGTAGAGCAAAGGCACCTCGGTGAATTTGCTCATTATAATAACTAAACTCAAGGCCCGTCGCGGCCACTTTCTCGCTCTTCAAGTCATTGATTGGGTGGAGTCCTTTAGACGCATAAGTAAATGACCAAAGTCCACCAGGATATGTGAGATTAGAGAAATTATAAATGCTAACCACTTTAAAAAGACCATTTAAAATTTCAAGTAATTTATTTTGCATTTCACTTTCATAAAAGGGAGACTCTCCCTGGCTCACAACAATTCCGTCATCACTCAGACAATTATAGAGGTCTTTATAAAACTCAGTGCCAAATAAGGGTTGGGCCGGACCGATAGGGTCAGTTGAGTCCACCAGAATAACATCGTATTTTTCTTTTGTGTCCTTCACAAATTGAACGCCATCACCGATAATTAAATTCATTTTTGGATGATCTAAATCTTTAGACGTTTGTGGAATAAATTCACGGCAAGCATTAACAACCATTTCATCAATTTCCACCATCGTACATTTTTCAATAGAAGGGTGTCTTAGGACTTCTCGCGCAGTGCCGCCGTCACCTCCTCCGATAATCAGTACATTCTTAGGATTGGGGTGAACAAAAAGAGGCACATGGGAAATCATATCGTGGTACACAAACTCATCACGCTCAGTCACCATTACCAGGCCATCATTGAGAAGCATACGGCCATGTCCTTTGGTTTCAACCACGTCAACGGTCTGAAAAGGACTTTTACCGGAAAATAAAACCTTTTCCACTTTAAAACGTATCCCCAAAAAATCCTTATATTTTTCTTCAATCCATAAATTTGAATTCATTATTACCACCTATCCTTTGATTTCAAAGGCCTCGTCAATTGTTTCATTAATTTTATAATAATAGCGAAAATCCACCTGTAAATTCGAGCTTAACTTTTTTTGCGTATGATTCATCACCTGGTATTCATCTTGAAATTGAAAGGCATATTGAGAATCAAAACTCATTAAATCAAATGAGGAGGGCCTCAAAGATTCAGTTAATTGCCTTAAATAGCGATTTAATTGTTCATTAGGCTCTATATTTGTTTCAAAGCTAATATATGAACTATTTTCCTGAGGGGTGATATGAATTGTAAAGTAACGATCATCGTTTATTGCGTTAAGAGAATAACCAAAGGGCTCAAAACCAAAGTCATCAATCACAAAATCGGGAAAATATTCTTCAACCTTTAAATAATCTCGCACTTCTTGTTTTGATGGCCCGGCCTTTATCAGAATGTCTGAGGCATCACGGTGAATATCATAAATAAGAAATTCTGTCGTAAAATCGTCTTGTGGCCCCTGGTAGGGTTGGTCTAAATGAAAGAGTAAATTATGATGGCCATGAATATGGCCAAAGCGCCAAGACTTTCCTGGTACAAATTCCTTCATCAAATAAACATCATCCATAAACGAGGAAGGCTGAAGCTGAGATTGGTATTCATTTTTACGTTGATAAATAAGAAAATCGGTTTGTAAATCGGGACAATCTTTTAAAAAATAAAGAACCGAATCCGCCAAGCGGGTTTGTCCACAAGTCAGCATGAGGATCTTATCTTTCCAAACAAAGAGACTACTCTCAGAGAGAAGAAAGGCCTTACAATGCTCGTTCTCCACCATCGATAAAATTGAGGCATTACACTTATCAACAACTTCGTCCCAGAACTCATGGGGCCTTTCTAAAAGATTTCCGCTATTCGCCGTAAAAATCATTTCAATTTTCTTTTCTGAACCTTCAAAAAACAATGGTCTAACTCCGCCTAAAATTTTCGTTATTTATATGGAATTACCCTATTTTATATAGATAGAAAATTCTTTTTTCTCTACGATGTAACGACTATAAGGGAGTTATTTATGCAAGTTATGGGACATCGCGGCGCAAAATCAGAGGCACCAGAAAATACCCTTAAGGGTATCCAATTGGCACTCAACGCTGGTGTTAAAGCGATTGAGATTGACGTCCACCGCACGCGCTGTGGCCGCCTGGCCGTAATTCACGACCATACCCTCGATCGCACGACAAATGGCCATGGCCAGGTTAAAGACTTCACCATGGAGGAATTAAAGCAATTGGATGCCGGAGATGGCGAGCGTATCCCTGAATTGATTGAAGTTTTAGAGCTCTTCAAAGATACGTCAATTGTTCTTATGATCGAAATTAAGGCCGACCATTGTGAGCAATTAGTGATCCAAGCGATTAAACACTTTAATCTCGTTGATCAAGTTTATGTTATCGCCTTTAATCACCGGTTTTTATTAACAATTAAAGAATTATGCCCAGAGATAAAAACCCTTATCTTGCTCTATGGGCTCCCCATCAATCCGGTGGAAATAATTAATAGCGCCAAGGCCGATGGCCTTTCCATCTCTGTCGCCACTCTTGACCGCCAATTATGCCAGGAAGTGAAGGATCAGGGCCTTTGTGTCACCGTGTGGAATATTAACGATGAAATACTTTTCAATCAATTAAGCTCATATCCAATTGATTATTTTGGCAGTGACTACCCTTCAAAGATGATTTCTTTAATTAAATAAAACTGTGCTAAAATAGAGCGGATGTTTGAGTACCAAATCCAAAAATCCTGGGAGAGATCCCGCCTTGATTTCGGAATGGGGAGAAATATTCTCTTTCTGATTGGCCTTAATTTATTTTTGCTATTTGCCGTCTATATTCAAACTGGTAGCTACTATAAAATGTGCGTGATCCCCATTCTTTTAGGACTTATCTTTTATTTCCTGAGATGGAAAATTATTAGAAATAGACCGGGATGGTTTATTGCTCTTTTAAATGTCATTGTTATTGCTTTCACCATTGTTTGGAATTACCTTTTAATAGGTAGAATTGATCAACTTTTTGGGCAATTACCGCGGCTGGATACTTTTTTTGTCGCCTTTGATCAATGGCTTTTTGGTCAACAGGCAGCAGAGTTGATTGATCAAGTCTTACGCCCAATGGGTACTATGGGTTCTTTCATCTATGATTACCTCATTATCAACTATGCCCTTTATTTCTTTATTCCTCTTTATGGCGCATGGGTTTATTATCATATTCTGGCGAGTTCCAAAAAATATAAAATGGGCCGATATTTCTCGAGCCTTATTATTTTTTATTCCTTCAATTATTTACTTTATCTTTTTGTGCCAGTGACAGGCCCGCAATATTTTTTGGCCGATCAATTTATTCGCCCTATTCCCTTTGGGTTCATCGGTCAATTCATTTATCAGCTGATACAAGATAGTCATTCGACCTATATTGATTGTTATCCCAGTGGACATTTAGGTATCGCCTCTTTAGTCACAATATGGTTTTTTAAAATTAATCATCCTCACCGCTTCATGATGGTGTTAATTATGCTATCCATTTGTTTAGCGACCCTGGCATTACGCTATCATTATTCCCTTGATCTTTTTTCAGCACTCCCCCTCGCCATAATAAGCTATAAATCGAGTCACCTACTATTCCCTGAATCCCCTTCTGTTAAGGACTACTTGAACCAATAACGGTCCCCGCAGTGCAGGTTTTTGGAACTTTGATCATAAAGTGAAACGGTTGCGTCATTTACGCGAGAAGACCCATCAGTTATAGTAATATCGGACAGCAGTATATCTATGGGGGCGCCTTAGAGTCGATCTCTTTAATTGCAACTGACATGGCCTCTTATGCTCGCTCTCAGCCGTTTATTTTTAAAACCTAGGCTTGAAAATTATAAAGTAATTCGCTCGTCTTTTTTTCTTCTATTTCTCCCTTTATACTGTAATTTTGGAGGTCAAATGAAGAAAATCTTACTTGCTATACTGATAGCAGCAAATTGTATTAATCTACAGGCAATAATCAAAAACGATATTACTCCCACCAAGCGACAATATACCTTCCCTCAGTTTACAGATGATTACGACTTTCATGGCCTGGATGTTGCGATTGAACGACAGCTCGCAGGGTTTAAGCGAACAGGTTTAAAAGGAACAATACGTCTAGGAACTAAGGTTTATCAAAAATCTCATTTGAAAAAAACAATTCTAACTTTTAAAAAAATGATCAGCAATTATCATGCTTGTCAAAACTTAAAAAGTGAATGCCTCACTCAATTAAATAACCAAATTAAGGCAAACTTCAATCTCTACCGCCCAGATTACCAAAGTGATGAAAAACCCCAAGCGCATTTTACCGCTTATTATAGCCCCAACCTTATGGTCACGAAAAAACCTCACCCTAACTATCCTTATCCTATCTATGCTTATCCCAAAAATGGGCAGGCGACAAAGTTCAGTCGTGTCGAAATTGACTTCTTAAAAAAATTAAAAGGTCAAAAACTAGAATTATTTTATGCCAAAGACCTTTTTTCTCTTTACTTGCTTCACATAGAAGGCGGTGGCATGGTTACAGTTCAAGACGATCCTCAAAGGTCAAATTTTTATTTAAGTTATGCTGGTACAAATAAAATGAGATGGAACTTCATTAGCCGCTATATGAAAGATCAAGGTTATATCAAAAAGGGCGATGTTGAAGGTCAACGTCAATTTCTAAGTAAAAACCCTCAACTCTGGGAGGAGATCTATGGCAGCTGTCCCTCTTATGTTTACTTTAAAATCACAAAAACGCCGCCGGTTGGTCTAAATGACATTCCACTCACCGATATGCGTTCACTGGCCCAAGACAGAGTCCTCTACCGCCAAAAAGGTCTCTTAAGCTTTGTCGAGGCCAAAAAGCCTTATCGCACTGGCAAAGGTGTCCACTATCGTCGCTTTTCTCGTTTTTTTCTTGATCAAGATACAGGAGGAGCGATTAAAGGAAAGGCACGGGCCGATCTTTACTTTGGCGTTGGCCGAGTAGGTGAATTAGCGGCCAATTTTCTTAACACCCAAGGCCAAATTTATTACCTAATCGCAAAGTGACAAAAGGTAGATTCATGTCTGTCAAATTTTCCGCTGCGATACCCACAACGTTGTCTAAAATGACAGACTGAACTTACCAGTATAACTATTCGTACCAAAAACCCGGTCGTACTGGGCGGCAATATTAAGGAGTGGCAAATCTAATTGAACTCCGGCAAAAAAATGGATCGACGAATTATCGGATTCCGCTCCCTGATTGTCCTTCACTGTTAGAGAGCTATCAAAAATAGTGGCCGTCCCCGAGGCCTCAATACTGATATCCGTTTTAGATTTGGCAAAGCCCATCCCAAAAAATGGTTCAATGAGAGTCATATCTTTTCCAATCATAAAATCAATTCCATAAATGCGAGTGTCCCAGGCAACGACCGCTTTTACAGGTATATTTCCTGATGAAGAATTATTAATGGTCTGTTCAAAGGAAATTTCATTGGTCGCCAAATGAAGCCTCATCGCCAAGTCGATCGGCGATTTCATCAATTCAGAAAAGGTCCATTTAAACCCAAAACTAGTATTGCTTAAACTCAAACCAGAGGCGTTGAGAGCTGGCAAAATTAAAAGCTCTCCCGTTATTCCATAGGGTAAACTAATACTCCCTAAAACATTAGCATGAGCAATATCGGTAAGTTCATTTGCAGTATTATCCGCTTCTTGAATAAGGTTATTGAGATAAGGTGATTTAGTAATCCCGGCCACGATTCCTATTTCAAGGCCAAAGATTTGGCCTAAAGGGTGAGGTGGAGTCACCGGAATATGGAGAAAATTTGCTGAAAATTCTTTGGCAATCCCATCGACGTCTACCTGATCGACATTAACCATACTCACAGCAGCGGAAGTATTCCCCGTAAACAAGAGAATCAATAAAAATGAAATAGACATAGGTATGCGCATCATCACCTCCATATAATCGACTTTTATGTTATGACTTTCACAAAGGGCCCGTCAAAGATATTTTAGACAAATGAGAAGATGGAAATTTCATTCTTAAAAAATTTCATTAATTTACAACTAAAGGAAACTTAAGGGTAATTTTTGTATGAGGACTGCTTTCATCAAAATATATTTCCCCATTATGCTGAGACATAATATTTTTGGCCAAATTCAGACCAACACCCCGCCTAGCTCCAGATGGCCTCGTCGTAAAAAAAGGATCAAAAATTTTGTCCTTGAATTCACTAGGAATTCCCTTCCCCGAATCAACCACTGAGAGATAGAGGAATTTATCGTCTTTCGTCACTTGAAAATGAATCCAGGAATTTTCTAAATTAGAAACTTCAAAATAAGCATTATTAAAAAGGTTAATTAAGATCTGAGCGACTTGAGTACGACGATAGGGAAATGAAAAAGATGCATCAAGATGATAAAACTCAACTCTAAAGGAGATATCGCTTCCGCTTAGTTTTTCTTCGGCCAAGGCGCGAACATCTTCCATTAAAAGACCGATTTCTTGTGATTTAATCTCTTCACGGGTATTAAGATGAGCTAAATGACGCAAGCTTTTGGCGACATTGGTAATTCGATCAACCGCCCCCAATACTTTATTGCTGGCATCGATAAGAACTTCCCTATCCTGCGGGTCCTCTCTAGTCACACTATAGTTTTGAATTTTTTTGACATAACCATGAATCATCATAAGAGGGCCATTAATCTGGTGACCAACACTACCGGCCAATTCTCCTAGACCGATTAAGTGAGTGGTCTGACTCAAAAATTCATTTCTATCCTCTATTTCCTTTTTAAGCTGTATTGAATTCCTATTGATCACTTCGACCATTTCATTAAAGGTGTTCACGACTATATCCAACTCATCCTCTTTTTTCTTGCTCTCACGCTTGAGTTGAAAAGGAGAAAACTCCCTATCGCCTTGATTGTCCTTAGGTAAAAAGTGGCGGGATATTTGATGTAAATGGCGAGTGACATAAAAATTAAAAATAAAGAACATAATGAGAGAAATAACGAGAACCTTAAGCCCCTCGACGATAAAGAAAATGACTATTCGCTTGAGCAGTCGAGTGTAAAGATAATAATTTGTAATATGGACAGAGAGTGTTCCCAGTCGTTCCTCACCACCGCTTGTCGCATGAATTAAAGAATAATTAATAATGCGTAAATACTGATTCACCTTTTCTTTTTCATCTTTATCTGATTTTTTTTCTGCCAAATGAATTAATTGACCCCGCTGATCACGGGCCTCAACATGGACAATATCCTGCACCTCAAGCAGGCCATTAATCAAGGTTGCCACCAATTCATCATCGACATGCCACAAGGCCTTATTCAGAGATTTAACAGTCGTTGATTCAATTTGAGATAGGTTGATATTTTGATTTTTAACTTCATTACGGTAATCAATATAATAAGTAACGGCGGTCAAGGCCGTCGTAATACAAGCACTAGTTATCACAATCAAGAACAATAACTTGCGCCTAATGGAAAAAAAACGAAATTTTTTCGAGTGTTTTTTCATTTAAAACCCTAAACGAAAAGTATATTTTTACACATTCTGACCTCCACACCATGGGTCAATAAAAGTCCTTTTACCTAAACATCTAATTTACCATCAACATTACCATTGGAAATATTCTTAACAATCTGGTGATTAGAGAATCAATTAAGCTTATAAGGCCTATGAAAAAGGGACCTAATTGGTGGAAATTCTATCATAAACACGAAGGAAAAGCAGTTTTATTGAGTAGAGAGGGAATTGGTGAAGCAAAAAAAAAGACCCAATAAGGGTCTTTTTTAAAAAATTTGGTGGGCGTAGACAGGATCGAACTGCCGACATCTACCTTGTAAGGGTAGCGCTCTCCCAGCTGAGCTATACGCCCCTAATGGAAAACCTAATTTAATAAAACTGAGTTCATTCGTCAATAAAAAAAACCCCTCTAAAAGAGGGGCCAAGTAATTGAAATGTAATTTATTACTAATTTGCGACTTCCATATTAGTAGGGTCGCCCTCCAATACTTTAAGTCCAACAACCCGCATAAATTTTTCAGGTTGAGATAACTCTAAGGCAGTTTTTAATACTTCTTCCACATGGTAGCAGGGAATCACCTCTATACCATTCATGATTTCTGCGGGAATTTCCGAAAGGTCTTTTTTGTTTTTCATGGGAATGAGAACTTTCGTCACACCAGCTTGTTTAGCGGCCAATAGTTTTTCTTTTAGGCCACCGATAGGAAGAACACGGCCGCGAATGGTTACCTCTCCTGTCATTGCTATGGTTTGGTGTACTTTAATCCCAGTAATCGCAGAGGTTAGGGCCGTCACCATCGTGACACCAGCAGAAGGTCCGTCTTTTGGCGTCGCCCCTTCTGGTACGTGGATATGGATATCATTTTTATCATACCATTCTGGTAAAATTCCCAATTTATCACTGATTGAGCGCACATAACTTAAAGCAGCTCTCGCCGACTCTTGCATAACTTCACCCAATTTACCGGTAATTTGAATGGATCCCTTTCCAGGAACAGTAACCACTTCAATATTGAGAAGTTCACCACCAACAGAAGTCCACGCGAGACCATTAACAAGCCCAACTTGAGGTTCAGCTTCAATCTCCGTGCCATCACATTTCTTGGGACCTAGGAATTTTTTTAATTGCTTAGGAGTAACAGTAAACTTCTTCCCTTCTTCATATTCTTTTTCAACGACTTCAGTGGCAATTTTACGGCAAACAGTATTGAGCAAACGCTCAAACTCACGAACACCGGCTTCTTTTGTATAACCGCGTACGACATCAACCATGGCCTTGTCACCGATAGAGACTTCGTAATTAGTCAGACCATTATTCTTGATCGCCTTTTTGAGAAGATAGCGTTTACCGATTTGTAATTTTTCTTGCGGAGTATACCCAGAAAGATGGATAATTTCCATTCGATCACGTAAGGGCCCAGGTACTCGACTTAGATCATTGGCAGTCATAATAAACATAACTTTAGAAAGGTCATATTCCACTTCAATATAATGATCGCCAAAACTCTTATTTTGCTCGGGATCAAGGACTTCAAGCATCGCCGAAGCTGGATCACCACGCATATCAGAACTCATTTTATCAATTTCATCTAAAAGAATAACAGGGTTAGAGCTCCCCGCCTTCTTTAAAGCATTCATAATTTTCCCAGGCATAGCACCGACATAAGTTCTTCTATGGCCACGAATTTCAGATTCATCCCGGACACCCCCAAGAGAAATACGGTGAAATTTTCGGCCAAGGGAATCTGCAAGTGAACGGGCAATTGATGTTTTACCAACGCCTGGAGGACCAGCTAAGCATAGTATCGTTCCCTTCCCTTCTTCTTTTAACAAAGACCGAACCGCCAAATATTCAACGATTCTATCTTTAACATCTTTCATTCCAAAATGGTGTTCATCAAGAACTTCTCTGGCATGAGGAACTGAATTATCGTCCACGGTATACTCTTGCCAAGGAAGATGAAGCATCCAATCGATATAATTGCGAACGACCGCCGCCTCTGCAGACATAGGTGACATCGATTTTAATTTCTTAATTTCTTTTCTCGTTTTATCTTTTGCCTCTTTCGGCATATGCTTGGCCTCTAATCGCTCCTCCATTTCTTGCATTTCGGATTTGTCATCTTTTTGACCAAGCTCTTTTTGAATAGCATTCATTTGCTCATTCAAATAATACTCTTTTTGAGATTTTTCCATTTGCGATTTAACGCGAGTCCGGATTCGTCTCTCGACATTAATGATCTCAATCTCCCCTTGCATCTTTTCTAAAAGAAGAGCGAGGCGATCTTCAACATTAATAGCTTCAAGAATTTTTTGTTTTTCAGGAATCTTCATTGTCAGGTGAGCAACAATAATATCTGCTAAACGTGAGGCATCCGTTATTGAAGAAATACTCATCAATAACTCTGGTGGAATTCTTTTATTCAGTTTCACATATTGTTCAAAAACATTTTTAATCGAGCGAACAGTGGCCTCAAGATTAACTTGATTATCCACCAGACCGACACATTTTTCGACCTCGCCCCAATAACCATTATTATTCGCTTCAAAGCCTTTCAGTGTTGCGCGATACTTCCCTTCAATTAGCACTTTAACCGTATTGTCAGGGAGCCTTAGCATTTGAATAATATTAACCACTGTCCCCACATCGTAAATATCCTCACGATCTGGATTTAAGATGCTAGCATCTTTTTGCGTGACCAAAAATAATTCATTGCCATTAGCAGCTGCCTCTTCGAGAGCTGCAATTGATTTTTCCCGGCCGACAAATAAAGGCACAACCATATGGGGAAAAATAATGACATCACGTAATGGGAGTAATGGGTATCTTTTGGAATTTTCTGACCTAGTGTTTGGCATAGCACCTCCTGTACCGCCAAATAATCTTTCAATATCGACCCTTCATCTTGCAGAGTCCATATTTAATTCTACCGTGATTATGTGACTGGTTCAAAAAATATTTCTCGGAGGAAATTGCCCCTCCCCTGAAAAGACTCAACAAAAACCGGTGATTTCAATCAGTTGGATGGCCATAAAATGCTGGAATTTAAGAAAAAATAGACAAAAAAAAGCTGCCACGAAATGACAGCTTTTTTTTGTTGAAATTTATTTTTATTTTTATGAGCCAGTTTCTTTTGCTTTAAAAC
The DNA here is from genome assembly GCA_041586955.1 of Bacteriovoracaceae bacterium. Lineage (GTDB taxonomy): Bacteria > Bdellovibrionota > Bacteriovoracia > Bacteriovoracales > Bacteriovoracaceae > JBFGZE01. The sequence goes on along the minus strand of JBFGZE010000005.1, from coordinate 31,703 downwards.
CAGTCTGGACCTTGGAGATATCTTTTCTTTCACCTTCAACCAGAGTAGGCTGGCACTTCCCTTCAATCGATTCTTTACTAATAATCACCTTGGCAATTTTATCATTTGAAGGAATATCATACATTACATCAAGCATAGTTTGCTCTAGGATAGAACGCAGACCACGGGCGCCAGTTTTCTTTTTAAGAGCTGTCGCGGCAACTTCACGTAAGGCATCCTCTTCAAACTCAAGTTCAATGCCATCAAACTCAAATAAACGTTGATACTGCTTCGTAATGGCATTTTTTGGTTTCGTTAAAATTTGAATAAGGGCCTCCTCATCCAATTCCTGAAGAAGAGCATTCACCGGTAAACGGCCAATAAACTCAGGGATAAGGCCAAATTTGCTTAAGTCCTCGACCTCAATACCACCAAGTTTTTCAACCACAGATGGTGCCGCTTCTTCCTTATTTTCAGCAACAAGTCCCATCGGCCGCTTAGTCATTCTCTTTTCAATAATTTTTTCAAGGCCGACAAAAGCACCTGCGACAATGAAAAGAATATTTTTAGTATTCACTTGTAAAAATTCTTGTTGAGGATGCTTACGGCCACCTTTTGGCGGTACCGAAGCAACAGTCCCTTCAATTAATTTTAAAAGTGCTTGTTGAACACCTTCCCCAGAAACATCTCGTGTAATGGAGGGGTTTTCAGACTTGCGGGCAATTTTATCAATCTCATCGATATAAATAATTCCACGCTCAGCTCTTTCAATATCGTAATCACAGGCCTGTAATAAATTTAAAATAATATTCTCAACGTCTTCACCAACATAGCCCGCTTCCGTCAGAGAAGTAGCATCTGCAATAGCAAAAGGTACATTGAGATATTTGGCCAATGATTGGGCGATTAATGTTTTTCCTGAGCCCGTAGGCCCTGCAAGAAGAATATTCGATTTCGCCAACTCAACTTCATCGCGGCCAGACTTGGCCTTTCCGCCATGACTAACCCTTTTATAATGATTATGAACAGCAACAGAAATAATTTTCTTGGCGCGATCCTGCCCTATGACGTAAGCATCAAGATGCTCTTTAATTTCATGAGGCTTGGGAACATTGTCCATGCTCTGCTGTGAAGTATTCTTAACTGAATCTTCAAAGATAATATCATTGCAAAGTTCGATACACTCATCACAAATATAGACCCCTGGTCCCGCAATAAGCTTTTTAACTTCTTTTTGTGATTTTCCACAAAAATTACAATGAAGTGAACTATTATAACTGCCGTTTTCTCTGGCCATATATATTCCTTTCGTTAAGAATCTTTCTTTTTAGACTTTTTTTCAATTACTTGGTCAATCAAACCTAATTTAATCGCCTCGTCAGGAGAGAGATAATTATCTCGATCTGTCTCTGCAATAATTTTTTCCATATTCATATCGACACTCGAGTGATTGATATAAATTTGATTCAGTTGATCTTTAAGCGTTTGAATTTCATTGGCCTGAATCTGTATATCAGAGCATTGCCCCCTCGCACCGCCAAGAGGCTGGTGGATCATTATCCTACTATGAGGAAGGGCATGTCGACAACCAGGTTCTCCAGCTGTAAGAAGAAGAGAGCCCATGGAGGCGGCCATCCCCACGCAGTATGTGTGCACTGGGCAGGAAATATGTTGCATAATATCGTAAATACCAAGTCCAGCATAAACGGAGCCACCAGGGCTATTTATATAAAAATGAATCGGGTCCTCGGGATTAGACTGCTCAAGAAAGAGCATCTGGGCAATGAGTAGGTTCGCCACCACATCATTGACCTGTGTTCCCAAAAATACAATACGGTCAATCATTAACCGAGAATAAATGTCATATTGCCTCTCCCCCCGTGATGTCTGTTCAATGACGATTGGATTAGGGATGTGCATTTTTGGGTCAAACATAGAAAAGGCTCCTTTTTGTGAACTATACTATCTCAAGTCGGACAGTATACCGCAAAAATTATTGATTTCATTAACACTTATCGTCCTATTCTCCCAAAATCTTGAGACTTTTGGGAGCGGAAAAATAAGACAGCAAATAAGTTTACTTTAATTTTTAATTAAGCTTTTGGCCCCTTTAGTCTTGAATTTAAGTGATCAGCATCATAGAGTTTTGGTTTAATATTAAGCATTTTACCAGTTATTAACGCTTTGTAAGGAGATAATTATGACAACTGAAACAAACTACCCAACAACTCTCGTTGGTCAAACAGCTCCCAATTTTGAAGGGCCAGCTGTTATTAATGGCGAAATTAAGCCAATTTCTCTCAATGATTTCAAAGGCAAGTGGAAAGTTCTCTTCTTCTACCCCCTTGATTTCACATTTGTTTGCCCCACAGAAATCACGGCGTTTTCTGATAAAGTTCAAATGTTCAAAGACCTTAATTGCGAAGTCATCGGCTGTTCTGTTGATTCGCAATTTTCTCACTTGGCCTGGACTCAGCAAGCAAGAAATGAAGGTGGATTAGGGGAAATCAATTACCCACTTCTTTCTGATATCACTAAAAATACAGCGAGAAGCTATGGCGTTCTAATGAACGACGCTGTTGCTTTCCGTGGAACATTCATCATTGATGACAATAATGTGGTTCAGCACGCTTCGATCAACAACCTCTCTGTAGGCCGTAATGTTGACGAAATTGCTCGCCTTGTAGAAGGTTACCAATATACTGCTAAGCATGGCGAAGTTTGTCCTGCCGGCTGGAATAAAGGTGCTGATACAATGAAGCCAGATCCTAAAGGATCAAAAGAATACTTTAATAAATTATAGACCAATTGAAAATTGGGGGCCCTGGACCTTAAAAGTCCAGGGCCTTTTTTTTCTCAAATCATCTTTTTTAGAATAGAATTGTCTCCATGGAAGAAATAACACTCTATATTCAGCAAAATGCTGCAATCGCCCCCTACCTCATTTTTGGTCTCCTTCTTTTGGCCGGTTTTAATATTCCCGTCTCAGAGGATCTGATGCTCTTTATCAGCGCCATGCTAGCGGCCCAAAGCCCAGACCTGCTCTGGCCACTTTTTATTGCTGTTTTCGCCGGTGCCTACCTCTCAGACCTTATCTGCTATGCTTTTATGGGGCGCTATCTAGGTAATAAAATTTTTCATATCAAATTCTTTCAGAATATGGTCACCCAAGAGCAAATTGATAAGATTCACGCTTTTTATGAGAAATATGGCATCCTCACGCTCCTCATTGGTCGCTTTATCCCTTTTGGCGTTCGCAATGGCCTCTTTTTAACGGCCGGCCTTGGTAAAATGAATGCTGTAAAATTTGCTGTCTCTGACTTCATCGCCTGTATTATCAGCTCCTCTGTCTTTTTCTATTTGTATTTTACTTTTGGGGAACAAATGGTGGAACTCGTGAAGAAGGGAAATATCGTTCTCTTTGGGCTTTTCCTTATCGGAATTACGGTATTCATGCTGCGCAAGAAGAAAAAGACGGTGTAAAAAGTTTACGCGTCAAAATAAGCTTCATTTGTTTTTTAATAAAAATTTAAAATAAATTTCATGACACTTGTCAATCTAAACAGAATTTGGATTAATGCCCGCAACAGGGGACAAATCAATATGAATACAGATCATAAGCAAGACGATAAGATTGTTTGCTTAGATTCTTGGAAAAAATCCAAAGCACTTTCTCTTCAAGAAAGTCAGCTTTCAGAAACTCTAAAAAACTTAAGTTTTGGGGACCTGATTAAAGAATCCAACGCTATTATTGCAGAGTTAAATGATGAAAAGTTATCTTGTGAAGCAGCAAGTAAAAGTAAACTTATACTCAAAGAGTTTCGCCGGCGACTTGAAGGACAATCTGTCAACTTTTCCAGCTCCTTAAAAGACATGGTGAAAAACTTGGAAAAAAAGTTCTTTGACCTCAACCGCCTTATCTAACCCTTACAAAAAAACTTTTTAAGATGGGCCAATATTGTGCTCTACTTTTCCATTATAATTACTGATCCCTATTATACAGTTTGTTCATTTCAAACGATGACCTTCTCAAGGAAATTGTCGGGTTTGTGCTATTCTAAAAAATATTTAAGATACCCAAGGTAATTCTAATATAAAAGTGGCACCCATTTGTGGCCCATCTGAATGGGCAATTAAGCTTCCTCCGAGGTTTTGCGCCACAATTGATGAATTATGAAGGCCATAGCCACCTTCCCCATTATTTCGTGTTGAAACCCCAGGGGAGAAAATCTCGGAGAGAGCAGCTTCTGCTATGCCACATCCATTATCGCTGACTTCAATTCGCAAATAATTGTCTTTTTTCTTCACTAAAGAAGTCACCAGTGGTTTACGATCGAGGTTGGCACAGGCATTAATACTATTAGAATAGAGATTAATGAGGATATTTTTCACTTTTGCAAAATCTAATTTGGGTTGTAAAGGAGTTTCAATTCTGACTCGATGCTCAATAGTATCACCCAGCCCCGATAAAATGACTGCCTCATCAATTATAGCTCGAATATCTGTCGTTTCTAAAACTGCGTAGGCATTATAATTTATACTTTCGGTCTTAATTAATTTCATCATTTGTCTAAGCTTTTGCTCAATACCAGCAACTCTCTGATCTTGATCTGCAATAAATTGATGACCTAAATTCGCTATCTCTTGCAAAAACTGACCAAGATTCTGGCCGACTGGATCTTTCTTCACAAACTCCACAACCCCACCTTGGTAGTCGCCAAGCTTCGTAATCAAAGCTTGTAATATTTCGAAAGGGCCTTCTTTTTTAAGCTTTTTTCTCATAATGCTAAACTGGCCAAGAATAAACATCGAACTATTGCCTACATTGTGGAGAACGTTCGCCGCAACCTCTGTACGCCCTGCATTTTTAGCAATATCCACAATCTCTCTTTGTGCTTTTTTAAGATCTTCTGCAATCGCTTGTGCCTTGTCTCTTTCGTTTTTTAATTCGCGAGTGCGTAAAGCGACTTTTTCTTCAAGCTCTTTATTAAAGAGAGTCATCTTTTGGTACATATCTATATTCTCAAGAGATAACAATAATTGTTGAGTAATAAGTTGAACAACTCTCATCACCTCTTCATTATAATTGTCGGTATTTTTCTCATCTCGAATTAAAACAATGACTCCTTTGCCCTGAATCGGTGTAGAAAGAATCGAATAGTTCATATCGCCGAGAATTTCAATGATTCTCTCCTGCTCCATCAAATGGGAACATAATGTTTTATTGGCACGAAAGGTATAATTGACAAGAGAAGAAAGGTCCTTCTCCCAGCTTTCATTTAAACTTTCCTCGAGGATTAAGTTTGATTCATTATCTAGTAAATAAATGGCCCCATATTGAGAGTGACTGGCCTTAACCAAGACAGATAGAGATTTATTGAGAATCTCCTCTCTGCCCAATCTTTCTCCGCCAATACTATGTCCCTTTAGGATAGTACTAAGATCACTAGGTAAATAGACCTTGCTTTCATCATTGGCCTCTGGTTTCACTCCACGCTCTCGTTGCGATTTAAAAGCTAACTCATTAGCGCCCCACCCTTTAAAGACCTTTTCAGCGTTCTCCTTATAAAAGGAAGATATCTCACTTTTTCCCTGGGTATTTTGCCAATGAAAACTTAAACGATTCCAAATAAGGCCTTGCAGGTGATCAAAACCAGACTTGCGAGATCGATCACTTGCTTTCTCTAAAAACTCCACGCCAGGATAAAAATCCCCTTTCAGAATATTTAACTCTCCCAATAAAAGATTGTGAAAGGCCTCAAAATTTTCAGGGCAAGAAATGGCCAATTTTTAAATACTGGTTAAACAGTCACTGAGCTCGACTTCATCGACTTCTTGATAGGACTTTGCTCTTTGTAACAGAAGAAAGGCCTTCGAAAATGTATCGTAAAAATTCGTAATGACAGAATAGGAAAATGGCAATAACTCAAGCGAGTTCTCAACCATGACAGACGCTTCCTCAAATTTATTTTCAAGTAAAAGCGTAAATGTTTTGACCGAAAGATACATACTTAATGCCATCAAACTATTTGTTTCGTGGCATTTTTTAACAAATTGTTCATGGGTCGGTAAGCTGAGGACGCCTTCAAAAAGATCTGATCCGGCCAATTCACTTAATAGAATCCCTAAACCGGTTAGAGTATCAATTCCCAATTGATTGGGGTGCTGTGTGCAATAATCTAAACCAGTCACAATATCATCTTTTAATTGATGGATATTTCTGGCCCTAAAGAATTGGTTATAGGGTTTAAATAATTTGATAAACCCTGCCCAGAGATACTCTCCGGCATCATGCCCCGCCAAAAATCCCCGATCATTATAGGAGTCCCCTTCAATAATATGTTGAGTCCAAAATTGCACATGATTGGCCATGGTATGACACGCGCGACAAATTTGGCCGAGGTGATTAAAACGATCAGCGATAGCGATCCCTAACTCATTAAATTCTCTTCCCAATTTGTTTTCATTAAATGAGCAGAGAACAATTCCATAAGAGGCATAACCTTTGGCAGATTCTGGTACAGGGCCGTATTCAATAGAGATTTGAACCATCTTGGCAACAACCACACAATAAAGATCAATATTACTTAAATAGCAGGGAGAATCCATGTTGATGAGAATATTCATGGCAATCTTCATGCGTTGATCCTGCATCTCATCTTCACTCCGCAATGATAAAACATCGCGGCCATGAATCATTCCCTTAACAGTATCTAATTCCTCCAGTACATATTTCTTTAAATTTTCTTGTGGTAAGGACATATCAAGCTTTGCTAAGGCCTTTCGTCCGTTTTCGATGGCATCAGCATAACGCCCTTGGGCCGTGCATTGGATAATAAGCTGATTAAGCAAAAGCGCCTGTGATGAAGCATTTAAATTCTCTTGCAAGGATTGGTTGATATATTTTTCGCAATTAACATAATCTCCATTTAAATACAAAGACTCTGCTCTCTCCAAAATAATTTTTGAATAAAGCTCTCTGTCATCTTCAACGAGAGATTTCATTTCATCAGCTTGATTAAGATAAACCAATGATTGCGCAAAGGCCGTTGATTTCTTCGCGATACCAGATGCCTCGACGTTAAGGTGAATAAGGCCTATTTTTTCTTTTCGCTCTAATAAATCCACACAAAAGTTCAAATGGTCGGCAATAACGGTTGCATCAAAGTTATTTTTGTGACCTTTTTTTTCAAGTAAATAATCCCCAATCACTTTATGTAATTTTTTTCGTTCACTTTGATCTATTAGTTTATAGGCCGCTTCTTGAATTCTATCGTGACTAAAACTCAAACGTTTTTTTGATATATTGAGATAAGAATAATAGCGCATTTTGGTCAAATAGGCGTTAAAATTAAGACCTTGACCTGCTGAGATATCAGTCAAAATGTTGAGGTCAATCTCATTCCCCAAAATGGAACATATTGATAAAAAACGCTGCTCTTTCTCACCTAATGTTTTCATTTTACTTAGAAGAATATCAACCACATTATCGGAGACTGATTGCTTTTTAAGTTCCTCCATATCACAATTCCATCCATCGCCCTCCTTAAAAAGAATCCCTTGCAGTTCAATATAGAAAAGAAATTGAATGATATGGAATGGGTTTCCTGCGGTTTTATCTACTAGGTTTTGTGATAATTGCTTATTGAAATCATTTCTCCCTAACGTGTCTGTTAAAAAGTCATCTATATCTTCTCGTTTGAGAGGACCTAAATGATAGTTTTTGATTCCAACATCTTCAATCTTAGAAAGCATATGGACAGGATGATCAGCGGCGACGTTGTCTCTATATGCCCCAATAAAAAGGAAGTTTTTTAATTTTTTACTTCTAATTAGATTTTTTATCAAGTTAATACTACGTGCACTTGCCCACTGTAAGTCATCAATAAACATAACGATATGTTTAGGGGAGCGAATCGAAATAAGGACAACAAGGCCAACTAGCATTAATTCAAACCGTACTTGAGATTCAGCAGGCCCTAATTCCGCAGGCGCTTCCATTTCTCCTAAAATGATTTGAAGCTCTGGTATAACATCTCCTAGAACCCGAGCATTTTGTCCCAAATGTTCTCTCAGCTCTTCTTTCCAGCGCTGAAGCTCATCATAAGGACCAGCAATAATATCAACCAAAAAAGTTGAAATCGCCTTTAAAAAAGCTCCACCCAGAGTATCTCCGGCCAATTGATCAAATTTTCCAGATAAAAAGGAAATCTCTTTTTCAGGTAGAGAGTTAATGGCGCACTTAATCGTTGCTGTTTTTCCAATTCCAGATTCGCCTGACAAAAAGATCGCCTTCGGGCCCTGATCGTCCTTTCCTAAAACTGCTGATTGAATGGAGGCGGTCTCATTTTTCCTACCGTAGACACGATGAGGAATAGAAAGTCTCGATTGCTGTACCATAACATGGCCCCCATTATTTAAGCTTAATAATATCGTCCTGGCTGAGTTCGTAATGTTTGTCAAAAAAGATATTTTTGACGAGTTTAGAAAAGGTATCAAGGTCATAAGGTTTATGAAGTAAATAAACCTCTTCAAAGTTTTGAGATAATTCTCGGATATCTGCTTCGAGATCATGGAAATAAGCGGTGCTAATAACAATTTTGAAATTTTTTGAAATATCAACTAATTGCTTGAGAACTTCTACCCCATTCACACCAGGGGGCATGAGCATATCCAAGACGATGAGATCAACAGGGTCATCCTGCTCTTTGAGACGAGACAAGGCCTCATCCCCCTGGTAGGTATGAATTAATTCGATATTTAATTTATCTGTTTTCTGGGCACCAAGTAATTGACTTAATAGATTCTCTTTAGTTGACTTAACCGAATCAGATGTATCAAAAATATCTTGAAAGGCCATACGTAAAACATCATGAATTCCCTGATCATCATCTGTTAGTAAGACCCTATAATTTTTGGACATCTAAAGTTCCTTGTAAGGACATTTAAAGAAGGATCTACCTTACACCAAAGCCGCCCTCTCATACTAATTCCAATAGTTAGGCACAGGGAATAAGCAATGACCCTTTTCTAATATGAAATGTAAAATAAGTAAATAATAAAAGCTTATACAGACTAAAACGCTTGTGTCACAAAGCGAATAAAAGCAAGGAGTTAGGTTAATACGTGTGATTTTTTTCTATGCCTAAGCTCTATCATAATAAACGAAAAGCAATAGATATCTTAAAGCCTAGTATCTTAATTTCAAAAACTTAGGAAATAATTATTTTAAAATTTACGCTCGTTACCGCTTTGAGCAACGAAGACCAAGTGTATTATTTTCAGCTGAGGCATCCGGGTCTATTGGATAAAGATAGGCCAGCGCCATTTTATCATCAACCTGTAAACGAATGGTATTACTATCCCGAAAATAAGACATAATAGAAACCGTTGTTTCCTGAGGGTGTAATAAACCTAAACAATGTCCAATTTCATGAGCGGTGGTTGCAATGAAAGACCGTGCTCCCTTCATTACACTACTCTCCTTAAGGCCAATTTCACAGCTTGAAATTTTTCCACTTTGAAAATTAGGCCGGGCCTCTCCACTTTGAGTTCCACTTGAACCCTCAAGATCAATGATGATTGTCGGCGAAGTTCCGGCCACATAATCAGAATCGGTAATGGTCGCCAAAGTAATATAAGAGGACTCGACATTATTATAATCATCGATGATCGATTGCATAACAGTATCGACAGTAAGTTCCGCCTCAGCGGCATTCAAGGGATCAGAACCTTTAATATCATTACTCATAGTCTTGGTGCCATTCGGATAAGAAATAAAAATTTTTCGGGTTACGGCATTAGCATTTGAAACATTGACCCAAGGGTTTATGTCAACAAAAGCTCTAAAGCCCACACAGAGGGGTAGAAGAAAAGATATCATTAATAATCGACACTTTGTCATTGTTAAATCCTCTTAAAAATTAAAAGAGCCGCCAATCATGCCGATTCCGCCACTTTGGTTATTAAGGATGCCTTGATAGGCGGCGAGCTCCCCTCTAATGCCAATACTTTTCCAGACATTAAAATTAAACCCCCCTGAACCGACAATCGCTGGAGTTCCCAGGAACAAATAGCTCAAGCCTAGAGCACTATAAAAGTTATTATTAATTCGTAAAATTTTGAGAATCCCAATATTGGAAGGCATTAAATAACCCACTTCATAATCGCTAAACCCTACTCTTAAGGCGCCAATGCCTGCAAAATTATTAGGGAGAGCAGCATAGACACTGGGGAAAGCTGCTTGCGCTTGCCCTATGACAATCGCGAATAGACAAGTCATCCATAATTTTTTTACCATATTCGTATCCCGATACTAGTGACAACCATATCTTGAAAATTAAGAGTGAGGTTATGATAGAGGCTGCGTAGGCCATACATCGCCTCCATATTGAAATATATGAACCCGGCAAAAGTATAATTCAGCCTAATCGCTGGGCCTGAAGCATAATCACTTTTCTTTTCCTTCCTAGAAGAGTCCATATCCTGAAACCCCCTCTCGGCGTAGAAGGTTCCTAAACCAAAACCAAAATTAACCTTGCCTCCCAAAATATCCCTCACAGGCATGGTGTAGTACCAGGCCAGGCCATAGGTGGAATGATAATAATAAGTGCTATTCACACCGCTTGAAAAAGCGGTAAGAGCAAACTTTGATCCCGTAATGGACGCCGTTAAAGTCGGCACCATACGGCCATTGAAAGCGGAATTTAACCCGGCGCCAAGCTCGAGGCTTGCCATCGAGATGCCCGGAATAATGCCTAAAATGAAAACGAATAATAAAATCTTTTTCATGTGTACCTAAATTTCAAAATAATGGAATTAATTGGGGATAATTTTCCAATTTATAGACTTCAATAGTCAAATCTATTTTAGCAAACCATAACAGAGTAAAGAAGTCGGTAAACTTTGTAGGGTTCATTTCTTCTTTTGCCCAGCTCACTTTACAAGTGTCGCTAGACAAAAGAAGAGCTTATTATTTAAAGATGCTTAGAGGCGGCTTCAGATAAGGCCGAACGCTCACCAACCTTTAAGATAGTATGGCCGACAATATCTTCTGATTTGAGACGATCCAAGCAATAAACTAGGCCATTATTAATTTCATCCAAATAGGGGCTATCAATCTGTTGAGCATCCCCAGTCAAAACTATTTTTGTCCCCTCACCGGCGCGAGTGATGATGGTCTTCACTTCATGGGGAGACAAGTTCTGTGCTTCGTCGACAATTAAGTATTGCCCAGGAATTGAACGTCCACGAATATAAGTCAAAGGCTCGATATGAAGAAGGCCATGGTTAATCAAATCTTCATAAGAAGCGGCGTTATCACCACGAGTTTGGCCAAAAAGAAAATCCATATTATCAAAAATCGGTTGCATCCAAGGGGCCAATTTTTCATTAATATCCCCAGGCAAATACCCAAGGTCACGGCCCATTGGCTGAACCGGTCTTGAAACCAAAAGACGACTGTATTTTTCTTGAGTAATAGTCATTTCAAGGCCGGCCGCGATGGCAAGAAGTGTCTTCCCGGTCCCCGCCTTCCCCACCAAGGTCACTAATTTTATGTCATCATTTAAAAGTGCATCTAAAGCAAATTGTTGTTCAACGTTACGTGGATAAATTCCCCACACTCCCTCACGCATAGAAATGAGAGGGACAACTCCGCCCTTTGATTGGCAAAAGCGGCCTAAAAAGCGATGCCGTTCATTACCTTTTTCCATCAAAATCATGTACTCATTGGGTTGTATCCCCATCTCCTTGGCCTCTTTAAGAGGAAGAAAACGTTCTTTTTCGTATTCATTCAAACGCTCAGGGTCTAATTCCAAGATGCGCTGACCGCTATAGACCTCATCTAAGGTCACATCTTTTTGGCCATAATCTTCAGCGATGACACCAAAAATATCAGCTTTTAAGCGTAGGTTAATATCTTTCGTTATAAGGTGAACATCCTGACCTTCTTCTTTTAAGGTCAAAGCACTCGCCAAAATTAAATTATCATTAAGATTAAGGTCGATATTTTTACATTTGTCCGCCGAGACTCGCTTATCAATGCTAATAACGAGTTTCCCACCCGTTTCTAGCTCAACCCCATCAACAAGGGAGCCTTCGCTGCGTAAATCATCGACAATGCGGCTAAAATAACGTGCATTACGCCCATTTTCATTCTGATCCTTTTTAAAGCGATCAACTTCCTCAACGACAATTAGGGGAATAAAAACTTTATTCTTTCCGAATTTAAAAATACTCATTGGATCAAAAAGAATGACATTGGTATCTAAAACAAATGTTTTTTCCAAACAGGGCCTCCAAAAATAGGCGGCAAATTTTACCGCTCTTTTATTGTAAGAAACTCCAAGATGAATTGAAACAAATTTTCTTATTCCCAATAGAGAATTTTGCTCACTTACCTCCATATAACCCTCTGGGTTAAAATTAGTATGGAGGATTAAAACAAATGACCAAGTCTTTTACTCAAACAATTCTTTGCCTTATTCTTTTATGCGCGTGTGGTGCGAGCAAAGAAGAAGAATTCGACCTCATTATGACTAAGGCCAAACTTCTTCTCACTCAATCAAAATGTGATGAAGCGCTCTTTGAATTAGGACAAACGGGCTACCGTCATTATGACGCCAAATATTTACAATTATACTCTTCTGCTTTGGCCTGCAAGGGTGGCTTTAGTGTCACCTCTCTTTTTGGCGAACTTGCGGATCTAACAACCACCCAGGCCGGTATCCTTGGCTCACTCTCAGGCATGGCCTCCTCACCCACAACGTCCTCCACAAATAAGGCCTTTATCAATTTACAAAGTGCCATCGACACTCTCTTATATGCAGGAAATATCTCCACCGTCAGTGCCGCCAATAGGGCCGCTGAATTTAATAGCACGGACGCCAGCAATATGAATATGCAGGCCCTCTATATGGTGCTCGCTCAATTGGGTCGGTATTTTTACCTTCATGGCAATACCAACGCCGCCGGAAAGAAAGGGGCCAGGGATACACCTGAAACCAATGATTGTCTTACTGATTATACTTTTTTTGATGGTGGTGCTGGAGATTCACAAGTACTCCGGGCCTTTGCTACTGGCGGTGGGACAATTACTCCATGTGCAGGGAATGCTGATGGCCATAGCGAATTAAAAGATGGTGCTCCCAATCGTAATAAGTATTTATGCCAGGGAGTCATATTGTTTAATAATCTCCTCGACCTCCTTTCAAATATTTCATTGAGTGGTGATAACACCAGTGAACTACAGGATCTGCAGAGCAATATCGGAGATCTCTGCACCTTGGCCGGGCTAGGAGCTGTTTGCACAGTTAAAACACAAAGTGTTTGCGAAAGTATGGCCGCAGTCCCTGCAGACCTTAACTCTATTGAAAGTTTTTTTGTGGTGGTTTTTGAAACGATGTTAACGGATTTATGAAAAAGATTTTACCTTTTATTCTTATTCTCTCCTGCTTATCTTCCACAATTTTTGGGGAGTTTAGTTATTTAGGGCGTAGCCTTGAAGGGCTTTTAATGGGTGATGCTTTTACCGCACTTGCCGACGACTCCAGCACACTCTTTTATAACCCTGCTGCTCTTGGTCGCCATAGCGGTGTGACCATCTCCACCCTTAATCCCAGTTTTCAATTCCCTGACGTACTCGTCAAAGATTTTAGTTTGGATAATTTTAATGTTGGGGTAACAGATCGCTTTAGTAATTTCCCTTCTGACCCGGCCGGCATTGCTAATCGCATTCTAGGATTTCCCCTTTATCTACAATTAGGGATTAACCCATCTATTAAAATGGAAAATTTTGGCATTATGCTATTTGCGAACTCCAAAACCAATATGATCCTGGAAAATGCCATCTATCCTTCACTTGAAATTGATTACCGGTTAGACCGAGGCTTCATTGCTGGTTATGCCTTTAATTTCGGTTCAATGAATAAAAAAGGGAATGGTAATTCCTTTACCGTCGGTGCTTCTATCAAACATATCAATCGTCAAGGCCTTAGTGGTTCTTTTGACTTATTTGGGCCAGAGTTAATTGCTCTAATCGAAAGTCTAAGTGATTACGCTTCCCTTCGCAAAGATTTAGGTTATTCCAAAGGAGATGGCTGGGGTCTCGATACAGGAATTGAATTCAACCGATCCTCCGGTTCTAACCGTTTTACTTTTGGCGTCTCTCTTTTAGATGTGGGTGATACCCGCTACAAAACCGAGGAGGGGGCCGGCGTAGTTAAACAAGATATGTCCCTTAATTATGGCATGTCATATAGTGGTGGAGATCGATTTTTTGGTTACTCTTTTGCGCTTGATTATCATAATGCAATCGACCCTTTTACTGAGACGATGAGTAAAATTCACCTCGGTACAAGAGTCAATCTCACAGCTATGGATCTCTATATGGGATGGAATGCGGGATATTGGTCATATGGAGTGGCCCTCGATTTTTGGATGCTCCGTTTGCTAGTTGGTTTTTATGGAGTTGAGCTAGGGAATACTTTCAATAATAGGCAGGGGAAACGAACCGTTTTAACCTTGAATTTACTCGACTTTCACTTCGATATTTAGCACTCCTATCCGTCATCAATTCCTTCAATCTTTGACCATACTTCATTTAGAAGGTTGTTCAAATAGGTCTCTAGGACTATTTTAAAAGGTTATTGGACCTTAAAAAGCTGACTCAATTTGTGAATAATTTCTTCAAGCTGTAAAAAAGGTAATAAGAATATCGATGGCCTCTTCAAAAGGTTTTTTCTCAAGGACAAGAGAAATACGGCCGGTATTGATTTGACCAAAGCTTCCACCGGGAACCATCGCAACACCAGTCTCATTGAGTATTCTCTCACAAATTTCTAACGAATAATCCTCGTTCACTCCCCTTTCGCTATAGGTATGATAAAAGGGCAAACGTTTAAAATCGATTAAAAAGTAAAAAGCTGAGCGTGGCTGGTACCATGCCGCTCCTAAATTGGCATCATTCAATTTTTCTTTCAATAATTTGGCATTATCTCGTAAATGCAATTTAATAGGGCCTAAGAATTGGTCAAAGGCCTCCTCTTTAAAGTGAAGTAGTGCCCTTTGCACTAAACTATTAGGGCCAGAAGCAGTTTGCCCCTGCAGTTTTTCCATGGCCTTAATTAAATCCTTTGGACCGACACCATAACCAATACGTAAACCAGTTGCCGCCATACTTTTAGAAACACCATCACAAATTAAGGTTCGCTCCAATAAAGCGGGCTCAAATTGGTAAAAATATTTAGGCTTAGGATCAAAATAGATCAATTCAAAATAAATTTCATCACTAACGATGAAGACATCCGGGTATTTTAATAAAAGGTTGGCAAGGCCCTCCATCCATTGCTCATCATAATGAATACCAGAGGGATTATTCGGGCTATTCACAAATAATACTTTGGTTTTATCCGAGAGAGCTTCCTCCAATTTTTCTAATGAGGGCGTGAATGAATCATAAATGCTCGACCCCACGACCTTGCATTTGCCACCGTATAATTCCACCATCTCAGGATAACTCACCCAATAAGGCGCTAATAAAACCACCTCATCACCTGGGTCAATCATAGTTGCAAGAAAATTATTAATAACGCTTTTACCGCCATTTGAAACCAAGCAACCAGCGGCCTCTAAATTAATATCGCGTGTTTTAGAGATATATTGAATGACCTTTTCACGCAAAGGTTCTAGGCCACCTGCTGGCCCATATTGGAAGCTTTTTAAAAAATCTAATTCAAATTGCAAATATTGGACAAACTTTTTTGCTGGGCGAAAAGGTAATTGCCCGGCCGTCAAATTATAAATATTACGCCCCTCTTCCGCTAATTCTACAGCTCGAGCATTGAGCTTTAAGGTAATACTCTCGTTTAAGTTTTGAACACGTGAGCTAATTTTCATGATCTATTCCTTCAACTTATTCATTTGTTCTAAAATTTCACTTGGGACAAATGGTTTAATATCTCCACCATGGTGAAAAACTTCTTTGACAAGGGAAGAAGAGATAAAATAATGCTCACCCCCGGTCATTAAAAAGATGGTATCCACGTCGGGATAAAGTTTGTTGTTCATTGAGGCCATTTGAAACTCAATTTCAAAATCTCCGGTAGGTCGCAGGCCTCTTACAATACTTTGAATTCCATTTTGACGGGCGTAATCGACGATTAATCCATCCCAAGCATTAATTTTAATTTTATCATTTCCTTTAAAAAGAACCGCTAGCATTTCCATTCTCTTCTCACGAGAAAAGAGGGGTTTTTTAGTGGGAGAGATGGCCACAAGAATAGTCACCTCATCAAAGAGGTTTAAGGCGCGTAAAAGAATATCTTGATGCCCGTTGGTAAATGGATCAAATGTTCCTGCGTAAATGGCCTTTTTCTTTTCCATTATTTTTCTCTCTTGTGGGGAATCATCATAACTTATTAACTCGGGGATGAGAAATTGACCATAAAAACAAAGCTTTTTCTTTGCTGCACAATTCTATATTCACGAAGACCTAAATCTCTCAAGTCTTGGGCCGTGATCCCCTTTTGCTCATCTGATTCAATCCAAAGATGGCCTTTAAAGTTAGACCGCTGCACGCGGGCCACTAATTTTCGATAGAGAGGGAGCATATGATAAGGGGGATCGATAAAAAGGTAGGTGTTTTCCTGTTTCTCTTGATCCCAGGATTCATAGAGAAGAAAAAATTCATCCACCCATTTTTCAAAAGGCTTCCCCTGTAATTTGATATTACGCTCAGCATACTCATCGGGAAAGAGAGTTTTAACCTGCACAAAATTGCGCTTAAGAGCTTCATAAACCTTACGATTCGCTTCAATCAAAAAGATTTCATCGGCAAACCGCGACCAGGCCTCGATTCCCATTGAGCCAGTACCGGCACAGGCATCAACAAAGGTAAGACCTCGCCAATTCTGCTTTGCATCGAATAAACGACGACGCATCATAACGGAAGTGGGGCGAATAGTTGCACCCTTAGGTGCAACAAGGGAAAGACCTTTAGCTAGGCCTCCTAGTATACGAATTGACATGGGAGCAACTTATCCAGCTTTCTTTGACTCGTCAAAGGGAACAGAAAATTGCACTCCCCCCTTCATTTTAACCTGACACCCGGATTCATCGATATGAAGAGCAACGCCGTCCATTTTAATATGGAGACCTTGATCTTGTTGTACTTGCAAATGAGCTTGAGAGGAACCAATTTGAAAATTCATTTCAAAATCCATTTGGCCTTTTCCCGAAAAATTCATGGGTCCTGCCCCCGATGTTCCCACAGCTTGTGCTTCAGGCCGCATCTCAACAATTTCCGCTTCTTGAGGTTGCTCTTGCGATCCTTCGAAATCCTCTTCTTCAACTTGTTCTTCTTCAACAGAGCTTAATTCGCCATCCAGTTCCGATAATTCGGCAAGATCCGCATCCGTTAACTCGAGAGAAGTCTCTTCTGACTTTGACGCACTAGATGACGAATCTTCTTCTTCATACTCTCTTTCAAGGTTCTCAATTTCATTCATGATATCTTGCAGTTCAGCATCATTAAAATTTTGTTCATCTGACATATGGCCTCCGAGCCTCTCGTCCCGTTAATGGTAGAATTCTGAGCTTAAACAGGGGTTCCACTAACAAATCGGATTAATCTCTTTTAATATTAGAACACTGCGCAATCATGGCGATAGGCAGCAAATTTTTCTTACATCTCAAATGTGATAATTTTTCACAAAATGTCCCATGACAACCCTTGTAGATTTAAGTAAAAATTTATGTCCAACCCATTGAACAGTGCTTTTATTATGTTGAAAATATTAAATTTGAGAGCAAAAAGTTGAATAAAAGACCTTTTAAGGCCTCAAGCTGGCTCTCGCCAAATTCAAAAGAAATAGTGGACGAAATACCGCCGGCTCTTCCAAAATCTTACAATTTAATAGAAGAGTTAGAAGATCATTTCTCTCCGTCCAATTTTCTTATACCAGGATGGTCTGGAGATAGTCTTATCTCCAAGCAAGCGCTATTGCTTAAAAAGGCGCAAAAAGAATTTGTCCGCGACGCCCTCGTTAAGTTCAATCAATTTGATCAATTAAATCGTTCGCTTAAACGCATTATACTTGATGATTTTATTCACTACACGGAACATAATGGAATTCAAAATTTAGAGATCCAAGACTTCTCTCAATTCTGGGCCCATTACCAAGATGAAAAGTCTCCCTATAAAAGTCTTCTCGAAGAGTTCGCTCGCATCTTTTGCCATAGAGCTGTGATTATTTATCTTTATAAAGTTAAATTTATTATTGCCCTTGATAAATGCACATGGCACGAATCGACTTCTAAAGGTCTGATGAATCCCAATTCTTTTCTGGCCCGTGTTTTCCCCATGGGAAGCTCGATGGAACTCATTTGTGAGTCCCTGCAAACAAATCAATACAGCTGGTACCGTCCTAGTGCTTCATTGGTTAATAAAGTAACTCAATTAAAAGAATGCTTCTCGACTTTATCTATTACAGAGTTAATGAAAGTCGCGACCTTCAGCGACCTTGATAAAGGCAATCACCTTATTTTTAAAGATGAAAGTTACTCTCATTCCATGTCACATAAGGCCTATGGACTTTTTATCAATAGCCTTTTGGTCTTTTTCCCAATTTGGCTTAAGCAAGACACTCTCACTTATCCCCAAAAGTTTGATGGCGTTTTACCAGAAATTCTCAATACCAAGTTTGTAGGTGATGGCCTAAACTCTATTAGCCATTCTCATTGGCTTGCACAAGAGAGTAACCTCCATCTCAAATGGAGCGAGATTCTATGCCCAGACTTTTCTGGTGACTCATATGATTGTGGACTTTACGCCAAGATCGGCCATGAATTACAATTTTTAACCTTCCTTACCCAATTGGCGAAACAGCAAGGTCATGACCCGATTCATTTGATTACCACAACGATTCGTGAAAAATATTCTAAGTCTAAAGATGATATGTGTGGCCAATCGGGCTTTCTTTCAAAACTTGACGTTAGACCAGACCTTGTCTACGAGCGCATTGTTCTGAACCTTTTAGACTTTCCTAAAACCAACCCTCATCATCACTTGATTCAACAGATTCAAAACCAAGGGAAAAATCTCTCTCAGAATGGGCATCTCTATGTCTTCAGTAGTCAGAAGTTATTTGTTCCCAGTCAAAAGTCCAAGGTTGAACAATTACTGCGAGACTATAAAATTGATGCTTTCTTTAATTTAGATGATTTAAAATTTAGAGGAGAAATCCCTAACCATCTCTATATTCTTTCTAAAAGAAATGTTCCTTATACTAAAAAAATGAGTAAGGGCCTCAATTTCGGGCAAGATTATAATGGAATGCAAAAAGAGAGTTGTCTGACCTTTCGCCTAGTTGGTGAGTTAGGACAATTTAATCAATTTCAAACTTTTGTTGATGAGATGGTGAGCTTCTTTACCCATAAAGGCCATTCCTCCACTAGTATGTACCAAAAAGAATTGGGCGAAAATCTCCATTTTGAATTTCATCAGGACGCTATTTTGGATGGCATTTTAATGAGTTCTGCCAATAAAAATTCGGATCATGTTACCCACCCAAGCTTTTTTAGAAATCTTACGAAATCTTGCTCTCCACTTGACCAATTTTTTGCCATCGAATCTCTAGAATCTGAATATACAGAGAGATCAAGCATTACATCAGACCTATTAGGTATTACTATCAATAAAGAGGACCTTTATCCCTTTGTACTAATTGTCGATTATCGCAACCCGGCCCATATAAACTTAGAAATTGTTGCCTCTGAATCTTATAAGGCCAAAGTTGATCAATATGGTATGGCCTATTTCCAATATTTTGGCCTCCTTCCCAAGAAACAAAGTCTCAATATCAATTTATTTAGAGAGTTCTTTCAAACCTCTGTCGGCCATCAAATTATTCAATTAAACCTCCACGGTGGTTATAAGAAATTAAAGTCAAAACTTAAAAGTCTTCTTATTCCCAACTTTTTCAATGCCACTATTGAAGCCCCTCTTCGCGTTCAAGAGGCCATTGAATTCCTAACAAAAGATAAGGAAACCCTTTTAAAGATCCACCCAGACAATGTCGCTCAAAGCTATCGTGCGGCCCTTGAAGTGACTGAAGATGCTAATAGACGTTACCCATGGTTCATGGCCTCTGTCCTCACTCATTTTAAAACAACTCTACGTCAAATCAAGGACACCTATGACCAATTTGGCATTAAGAGCGAAGAACAGTTTAAAAACCCACTCATTATATCTGAGCTGGTAAAGCTACCTTCATTCCCCCTCTACCCCAATCCGGATATCTATGTTGACTTCTGTGTCTCCAATAAATCGCTTTTAAGCCGGCCATTAGAGACTATAACTCTTGATGAGGATGGTGAGGGCAATAGTTCTTTAAGCCTTATTTCTGATGATGTCGTCATCTCTAAAATCTTCTCTGATAAAAAGATGCTTCACTTTATCAAATTTATTATGTTATCAGCAGCAGGTACCCCTATTTCTCAAATAATTCATGCACTCAAGGTGCCAAAGGTTGAGGATTTTAATCACATACTCACCCATCAAAATAGTATTAAAGATATGGTGGAAGGGCTCTACCATTCGGCAGATCAGAAAATCACTCAACTATTTACTCAACAAATTTCAAATTAGACACTTTTTAGACTAAAATCACTCTATGTCGAATGCGTTAAAATCTCCAACGCAATTAGTTGCGCTGGAAAAAAAAATATATGAATATATGAAATCAAAGGCCACAGGCTTTGAGTGCGAATCCTCGGATGAATTGCTTTCCTATCAAAAAACCCAAAAAAAATATGCGAGTAGAGAATTCTTTCATAGCGACCTCGATGAATTATTCCGCTCTTTTGACAATAGCCGTGTCATCTTCGTTGGTGATTTTCACACCTTTGACCAATATAGCCGCAACTTAGAGCGCCTCTTACGACAATTATTTCAAAAAAATGAAAAATGGGCCCTCGGTGTAGAATTCGTCCATCAAGATTTTCAGTATTTTATCAATGAATACCTTGATCATACTATTACCGAACGAGAGTTCCTGGAAGAAATCCAATATCATGACTCCTGGCGCTTTCCCTGGGCCCAATATGGCAACCTCTTTACCCAATGCCGTAAAGAAAAAAGGAAAATTCTCGCTCTTAACAGTGAGGGTAACCTTATCGAGCGAGACCGGATGGCCGCCAAAAAGGTCGCTCAATTTCTGAACGACAACCCAGAAGATAAAGTCATCATCTTTTTTGGCGAACTCCACATCTTCCCCAATCGCCTTCCCCAATTTATTCGCGAACAAATGGCCAATGATATTCCCATGACGATTATTCACCAAAATTTGGATGAAATATACTGGAAGTTAATTCACCTAGGTGAAAAACGTTTTGGCCAAGTCTTAAAGTTTAATGATGAAGAGTTTTGTCTACAAACCTCACCACCGTGGATCAAATACGAAAGTATGATTTATTGGTTTGAAAACCTCTATGACGATCCTGATTTTGATCTCCACGAAGTTATTATTGAAAGTAGTGCTCGCGCTTTTAATGGTGATGTCCACGACCATTTTGTCTATATATGTGAAGAGATTGGAAAAATTCTAGGGGTTAAACTCAAGAATTTGACCGATTTTAATCTATATGATTTTAACCACCTTCCCATATTAGAAGAAGAGATTTCGAAATTACAAAAAAGCACTTTTCAAAATTTTTATATGAATAAGATTAAAGAAGGTTCTTCTTTTAAGCTGCCCTTTAAAAATCTTTATTATTGCTCAAGTTATTCCATTAACCGCTTATCCTACTTAGCAGGACTTCATATTTTCCACTGCATGGACGACGACGACGACGCGATAATAGAACATTTATTAACCGGAAACCAATGGCAAAAGCTCATCTTTTTCACTACTGAGCAAACCCTCGCCTACTTCTCCTCAAAAATAATTAATCCATATCGAAAATGCGACCTCTATATGGATTATAAGGATGAAGAAGAAAGAAATGACGATGACTGCGACCCAGTTATTCAAGCAGTTGTTAGAATCTTAGAGGCGCAAAGTACGGAGCCCTTAAAGGGCCTATTACGCAATAAAAGTCTCTATTTTCTCTACTCACTTGGCCGAAAAATTGGATTTCATCTAGGGGATATTCTCTATCATGAGTTTCGTGATAACCATGAAGTGGTCAACGAACTCTTTATTCTTATGAAAAAAATCATGAATAAGGAAGATTATATCTCCTTCCTCCGCCGCCATATCAAGATTGAAGATCTACAAAAATACCAAAAGCGCTTCTTTTAATTCGCCAGTATAATTATTTGAATAGGAGGAATCGCTGTATAAAAATCTATCGCGTTGTTACTAAATTGAGCCGTAAGATTTAACCTGTTTATAGGAAAAGAGTGCGGATAAGTCATTGGGGTTGCGATCTGCTAGCGAAGAATTCCTTTTTCACGCAATTCTCTTTTCGTTCCCTTTTCTAGACGAACTAAAGACTTCTTATCTGAGGCCTTCGCAGGAATTACTTTATCCTCTTGCACCTCACCTAAGTAATCAAATATAAGAGAAATCTTTTTGCCCACATCTTTACCATCAGAGTTTTGAACACTAACCACATTAAAATGAACATTACTATCATCGGCCAACTCACGCACGATTAAAAGAGGTAAACTGGCCTGATCTTGCCCCAGTTTTTTAGCAAAATCAGGACCGATTCTTTCACCATCATAAATATCAATATAGGTTTTATCATCTATATTGCGGCCTTTAATAGCAATCAGCTTTGAATCGGCCCGCTTGGTAATGCCCTGACAATTATAGCTCATGACTTGATAAAGGATTTGCTCGATCTCTTCAGAATGACCGTCAACCATTCCAATATCTTTTACATCTAGATCCATGACAATACCTGATGCTTGTAATTCTTTTTCCATTTTCTTTATGGTTGAGGCCAAGGCCTTATTCAGATCGATTCCGTCAATACGAGGCGCCACCTCTTTTTTGGGGGTATTTGCCTCTAATAAAACTGATTTATGATCAATATTGATGGCCAGCGATTCATCCTGCCAAATTTTATCTAATTTAGCATTTTTAGCGAGAGTCTCATCGAGAGCGACCTGCTTTTTTCTCGGTATCATAAATTTACTCTTAGAATTCTTTTTTAAATCAACGTTTTCAACTTTACGGGCCTTATAAGAATAAAAAATCTTTTCCAAATGATGGAAAGAATTTACCTGGAGCGCTTTTTCAACCAAGTACTCTACTTTATTATGGTCTTTGGCCTTATTTTCATCCCATTCTCTTTTGGCCTCTTTTTCAATTTCCAAATTTTCTTTACGACGACCAGCACTGAGTAGCCAATTGATTAGCATTAAAAAAGGCGCCAAAAAAATGGCCCAAGAAAAAATTAATCGATGCCGATCTTGAAGGTTCGAAAGATGATTTTTCTCGGCATCAATTTCAGAAACAATCTCTTCTTTAGCAATTTCTAACTCTTCAAAACGTGTTCCGAGATGAAGGTAAAAACCTCCATCGATGCCTCCAGTTAACTTATTTTCCTCACCAACGGATTCCATTTTCTGGTGAAACCAGTGAATATTCGAAGATAAAGTGTTGAGAGCTTTGCTATTAACTGTTTCCGAATTAAACTTTTGTGTTTCTAGGAAATTAATCATCTCACCAAAGCACTCTTCCGACTTCTGATGGAAATCTTTCGATCGGTAATTTGATTCCGTGTCTCCTATTATTTCAGCTGTATAAGATTGAGAAACACGATTGAAACAAATCTGCATACCATCCATTAGTTGGGCATAATTTTTAAAAGATTTAGAGTTTGAGTAAAGAGAGAGTCCTGATGTGGCCATTACCACGAATGAACCTAAAATAAGGGTATTTGATACTAATTTAAATTGCTTTACCTTCATGGCCTCTTCCCAATTTTTTGGCCCTACTGGCCCTTTATATCATACTTACAAGTTGCTATTTATTAGTCAAGAATGATAGATTTTTCCATGATGAAATATGCAATGGCATTACCCAAGTATTACTCTCAAGAAAAACGTCTCCTCCTCCTGGTTATCGTCTCAACCGCTATTCATTTAGGGCTTCTCACCACCTGGAAGAAATTTAAAACAATACAAACGACCAACTTTTCGACTCAACTGCCTCCCAAAAAAAGCTTTGATGTTAAACAGATTTCTCAACAAGAGCTCAAAAAACTTAAAAAATTTCGCACATGGGGCGTTAAAAACGGCAAAAAAGAATGGTCCATCCCCCTGGTCAATAAAAAGCGGCCTAAGGCCTCCGGAGACAAACCCCGCTCCAAACGGCCACAAATGGATGCTATCGACTTTTCCAAACTCGCGGTCAAAGAGGTAGTCCCTCCTGGCCCGAATATCTCAAGCCGTACAACTAAAGAACGGCCCTCTCCTGAACTATTGGCGGCCAGGCGACAGGCCTATTACAAAAAGCAAATACTCAAGCAAAAGGTCGTACGGGAAAGTAACCTAAGAGCGATTGACCCTAGAGTGGCCGCAAATGCCGATTTCGACTTACAATTTGATTTACCTGAGGGAACCACTCTCGATGAACTAAACTCTTCAGAAAAAAAATTCTTTTCCTTCCAAAAAAGAACCTTTACCACATATGTTCACTCCTTCATTTCGACCTATCAAAGCGAAATCCTCTCGCACCCCCAAATAAAATATCATATGAACCAGGGGAACCACCTACTCACAGGAAGAATTATATTTGATAAAGAAGGGAATATTATCAGTGTGAAAATAATCAAATCATCACCAAGTGATGAAATACATAATTTATTTGAAAAGACATTAATAGGAATTCACAAACTTCCCAACCCACCACTAGAGCTTGTTGGAGACCGAGAAGAATTTGCAATTTATTATGTCTTTAAGGTGGGTGGCAATTAAATTAATATTTGACGGATTAAAAGCAACATCGCAATGCCCACTAAAACGACGGCCATTTTGATGGAAAAGAGTGAGTAAAATAAATCTTTTGCAATTTGTACCATGCTAAACCTGATTTCTTCAATTTGATCCCATATAGAACTCTTAAATTTCGAACTCGTCATAAGGAACTTAATTTTTTCTTCTATTTGATCTCTATCGGGAGGAGTTACCATCGGCGGAATAAGCTCATTTACTTGGGCAACCAGCTCTCGCGCTTCCTCGACCTTTTGCTGGCAATAATCACATTCAAAGAGGTGCTTAGTAAGAATGTCATCCTCATCCACATCCTGCCAATTCAGCATTATATTGCGCGAAAATGGACAAGTTAACATCGTCGAATGAAGGTTTTTATTTATTGATGAAGGAGAAGCCATTGAGTCATTCATAAGCGATACTCCGCTCCCCTATTTTCCAGGATATTTTTACGAGCAACTTCATGAGTACAAATGACGATATGACGAGGAACTTTTAAAATCATCGAGAGTTCTTCACTCGTAAAGTCAAAATTTTTGACAAGAAAGAGGAGCGCTCTTTCTTTTACTTCTAATTGGCAAAAAGGAGCATATTCAGGGATTGCAGAGATAACGTCCTTTTTCTTATCAACAAGGGCCAACACCTTGCTCATCAATTCGATTCGCAAATCTCTCTCATGACCTTTTTCAAAAAAGATCTTACTATTCTCCCAATCCAAAAATAAACCTTCAAAAACCCGTTCAATAATTGATGAACTCAGTCCACTATCCTGAGTCAAAGCGTGGGCCAAAGAATAGAGATCTGAAAATTCATGAAGTAGGCCATCTTGAATAGATTTTATAAAATTTATCACCTTCAAATGGTAGCTGGCGCTTGGGCCAGACGCAAGATTTAATTTTCTCCCCGCCCATCGAATCAACTTATTGATTTCAAGTAGATGGGGGTTAAATTAAAGTTTTTACTCAAATATCCCGATCAATAGACGAAGATAGAATGCCCAATCCATTGGGGGGACCAGAAAAATGATTATAAAACGATCATCTCAATTACTCATGATAGTAACACTTCTTTTTAATTTTGGGTGCTTAGAGAAGAAAACAACCTCAAAGAACATAATTACGACGAGTACTAATAACCCCAGTACTGGCGGTGGAAATAATAGTGGCGGTGGTAGCAACACTAGTGGCGGCAGTAATGTTAGCCCGCCTGTTGGTGAATGTCATGGCACAGGCAGTGAACCTGGTATAAGCGATGCTGGACAAACTATCGATTATTATAAAATTTCGGAACCACCAATAGTTGCTCATGGACATAATGAAGGGGTCATTGCTTGGTCGTCTGAAAGTAATATGCCAGCTGGTATTTCCCAAGATATATTTTTTACCAATGCCCGCTTCAATGTGCGTGTCATTCCTCGTCGTCGTTATTTTGGTACTGATAGTAAAGGTGTTGCCTGTGCTTACCAACCTAGGCCCTATGGCAGGATGCAGGTCGGTGTCCGTGTCCGAAAAAGAGAAAGTCCAGGAAGTGGCGATTACCACTTATTCGACAATGTTCGCGTCGATTGCGCCTCTAAAGTTCACAGCTTTCAAGTGCCGGCCAATACCGCCTTCCCTCTTGTTGTAGAAATTCTCAACGTCAAATGGGATTGGTCTTGTAAAAGTTATGAACAACAAGGATTTCCCAACGTTGATGGGGTTTGTCCCTGGGATAATGTCTGGTTAACAGAGTGCTACTCAATGGAGCTTCAAGTCTCAACGGATACCACTAAAGACTTACCTGGACCTAAGACCACTCCATAAGTGCCGCTAAATTTTTTTGATTTGCCTTGGAGACTTCAACTAGAAGTCCAGGGCAAGTAACGTTGACCTCTTGAATTGAGCCTCCCAAAATATCAAACGCAATCCAATCGACACCATCTCGCTTAAGAAGTTCACAAATCCCCTTGCAGGATTTCTCAACCTCATCTTCGAGCTGGACAGCATGATAGGCCGCTCCCTGAGCGATATTGGCCAAAAATTGGTTCTTCGGTGGTATTTTAATAATACTTCCCAAATGCTCACCTTTAAAAAAGATACTGCGAATTTCTCCCTCGGCCACTTCAGGCACAAAGGGCTGAACCACAATTGGTCCTTGGAAGACTTTGGCAGTTGCCACAAACTTCGCCTGAAAACTTTCCATATCCTGGAATTCAACTTTTTCCACCCCTATTCCCTGATAGAGATCAAGAGGCTTAAAGATAAAGTCTTTTAGCCCTGCTTCGAGCAAAGGCCTCATAAACATTTCTAGCGAGGAGGGAGATGCTCCAATAAATGAATCGAGAGAAGATGGTAAAGTATAGGCGGTAATTTTCTCATTCCAATGCATAATTCCGCGAGGATTATTCATCACTCTTAGGCCATAATGCTGCTGCCAAAAATCAAGCATCCATAAATAACGCAAATATCGAGAGTCAAAAGGTGGATCTAAACGCATATGAATAAGGTCTGCGGGCGTTAATTCAAATTTAACTTGGTCTTTTAAAGCGACATCTTTGAGATAATATCCCGTCTCATCAAACTCAGCAGTAAAATCATAGGCCAATTGATAGGCCGGGCCAGTATTATGAATCGAAAAATCTTTCACAAAGAAGAGAAAGACTTCATGTCCCTGGTCTTTAAGAGTTTTGGCGAGATAAAAAGAGCTATCTTTAGCACAATTCAATTGGCCTATTTCATCGATCAGCAGGAAATGACGCATATTATTTAACCTTTTCAAATAGAAAGTCACTAAACTCCCTATCTATACCAGCTTTTTTATAGTCCATCCACTGTTGCTCGATATAGGCCAAAAATCCTGGAAGGTCTCCACCGACAAGATGGTGAAGTTGTTCTATTTTATTACCGGCCTTTTCATAGGTCATATAGGCTGCAAGAGAAGCATTATTCCACTTTCGCTTTAAAGGAAAGCAATCAACAAGACCTAGTTGTGAGCATAATTTGTGAAAGTGCTTGGAAAAAGGTCCCGAAAGTATACTCTGTAAATAATCACGATATTGGCGATCTTCTGTAAAATTATTTTCTTTATAGCCTTCATTTATTTTTTTAACCCATGAGACCAATTCTTTGCGCAAAATGCGAGTTTTTCTCTCTTTCTCCGCTTTTTCCGCTTTCCATTGATCATCATGTTTAAAATATTCAGCTGCCATCATTTCACTAAAATAATTGGCCAGGTTTTCATTGAGATCGACCTCATCCTTAATAAAAAAGATAGTGTGGAATAATTCATGAAAAATCAATTCCCCAAGATCAAAGTCATCGTAATAAAAAAAGGAAGATAATATGGGATCATCAAACTTTCCCAAAGTCGAATAGGCATAGACTGGTCGAATATAGGTTGCGTAACCACTTTCACCTAACCTTTGAGCATGATCCCAGGCATCCTGTTTCGCGAAAAAACCCAGATAGGGAAAACAGCCCACAAAATAAAAACATTCTTTCTTCGCTTTAATCTCGCGAAAAGGAGAAGCAATTACTAAATAAGTCACCGCCTTATCCTTCAAGAAAGACGTTTTATCGTAGAGGGCCGATGGGGCACGCTCATAATATTGATAAAAATATTCTTTATATTTTTTAATAAGGCGAATCTTATCTTTTTGAGAGGAAGTGACCCGCGGATCTTTCAGCACCTCACTATTTTCCCTGGCGTTATGAAGAAGCGAAACCTGGCCCTTTCCCTGCCCCCAAATATATTTAATTTTCGCACATGAACTAAGGCCCAAAGAAATAAAACAAAGCACCCCTATACTCAGCACTCTCACTCTGCTGGCCCTTAAAGCAGTAGTAATATTCACCATTTACTCCAGATTTGGGAGATACCAGAAGGAGATACATGAATAATAAGACTGCACGCCAAGCAGGATAACATCGCGGACCGATTCCAATGGCAGTGAAATAGATGAATGACTAAAACATCCACGAGAAACCTGCGCGATACTTGAGGTTGTTTTTGGCATCATTCCATTCAAAAGCTCGGAATAAAGTATTAACTGAGCCATTGAGAGAGAGAAGTTTTGTTAATTTAATTTTTATTGTAAAGGTTCCAAAAACAGAATCGTAACGGGCCTTAGTCGGATCACTACTAGAAAAGATTTGCGAACCGTTGGTATTTTCGGTGAAGGTCACATCAGTCGTATCCTCTATAAATTGCCGAGCATAGCCCAACGATAGCGAGGGCGTCAGAAACGAATTACGCCCAGCAAAGGCCTGCTTCAAACCGATGCCATAAACATTTGTCGTCACTCTATTTTGCATAGAAGTAATCGAATAATTATAGCCCGTCACCGGAAGAACTTCATTCTCTGTTTGAATCTGCTCAGTTTGTGAATAATTGAACTCAAGTGCGGTATTACTTAAAAAATAAAACGCCATACCACCACCATAGGTACGCTCTACCATTTTGTTTTCACGTTGGTTGCCGTAGACCTTTTTACTATAAGCAAAATCCCCGGACAGCTCGACGAAAGACCAAGTATAGGTGCTGAATAGAAAAAGAATAAGTCCGAGAAGTATTTTAAAATTCATGATCCCCCTACCTTAATAATAATAAAAATATCATCATTAACACAGGGGGTCATTTTAACCGTAAGGTCTCTAATCTATTGAAATATGGTAGTCTCGAGGGACTTCCGAGGGAATTCGACGTCCATAACTTTTAATCATTTCCCCTTGGCAAGATAAGGCCGTGGCCGAAGTCACTGTTACATCAACCCAATGCCATTGCATATCTTCCATTTCAGATTGAGGTTTAAAATGAATAATACGATTACAATTAGTACGCCCTTTCCACTTTTTAACACCT
The DNA here is from genome assembly GCA_041586955.1 of Bacteriovoracaceae bacterium. Taxonomy (GTDB): domain Bacteria; phylum Bdellovibrionota; class Bacteriovoracia; order Bacteriovoracales; family Bacteriovoracaceae; genus JBFGZE01. The sequence goes on along the minus strand of JBFGZE010000005.1, from coordinate 1,939 downwards.
CCCATATTGCCAAAACCATCCACTAAAACACGGAAAGTTCGACCAACAAGAGGGGCCCGTAGCTTAGCTTGAATTGCTAATTGATATTTTTGTAAATAACGAAGGCGCTCACCGCGAATATCATCTGTTAATTGATCTTCCATTGAAGCGGCACGAGTTTTTTCCCGTCGAGAATAGGAGTAAGAATAAATAAAATCGTATTGGGCCTTATCTAAAAGATCCAATGTCATTTGGAATTCTTCATCCGTTTCGTTCACAAAACCAACAATAATATCTGTACTTAAAACAATTTCAGGTTGCGCTTTTCTCAACTTCTCGAGAAGACCTAGATAATGCTCAACAGAGTATTCCCGGTGCATTCTTTTAAGAACTTCAGTTGAACCTGATTGCACAGGTAAATGAAGGTGCCGGGATAATTTTTTAGCACTGCCGTGAACAGCGACTAATTCATCAGATACATCATAAGGATGACTTGTCGTATAGCGAATCAGCTCGAGCCCATTAATCTCATCAAGTTCTGTTAATAACCCGGCAAGAGATTCGCCGTTATCTTTACCGTATGAATTGACGTTTTGCCCGAGAAGAGTCACCTCTTGAATACCCTGGTACTCCACTAACTTGCGAACGTCATCCACCACTTCAGACTTTAAGCGCGAACGCTCTTTCCCTCGTGTGTAGGGGACAATACAATAGGTACAATATTTATTGCAGCCTTTAATAATATTAACGAAGGCCTGCGGGGAACCATGAGTAACTTTCGTTTCAATCGAAAAGTTTTCTGAGCGATCCCATGAATTGACAGTAAACTTACTATCGCCAGCATAGGTTCGAAAAACCATATCGTTAATAGTATCAATAACATCTGTACCAAAAGCAAAGTCTAAATGCTTATACTTCTTAACTAATTCTTTACCTTCAGTTTGAGCAACGCAGCCACCAATTCCCACGACTAAGTCATTTTTCTTTTTCTTAGCATGCTTCATTTCACCAAGTTGGGAATAAAACTTATTATTAGATAGATCGCGTACAGCACAGGTATTAAAGAGTACCAAATCAGCTTCTTCAACTTCTTCAGTGCGAGTAAAGTTTAAATCCGTTAAGTGAGAGAGAATTCGCTCGGAATCATGGTAATTCATTTGACAGCCAAAAGTTTTCATCCAAACTTTACGGGGGGGAAAAGTAAGATCCCCCATCTTTACCATTCGTTGACCAGACTTTTCGTCAACAAACCATTGCTCTTTTTTTATTGAATCATTACGAACGCCAAGACCAGTCGGATTGGTCATATACTTACTCCACTTGTTATCAAACTTATTGTGGTGCAACCTATCAATTTTATTAATTTTTGTAAACTATTGGGCCTTAGGCCTAGAAAAAAACCCCATTTTTACAAATTTCAGGACTTTTTTTTGGAATATGCGCAGCTAAATACGACTTAACCTATTGAAATAAAAAAGCCCTCGTCAAAAACGAGGGCCCTTATAAACTTTTTCAAAAATAGCGACTACTTTTTCTTAGCAGGAGCTTTTTTAGTAGCTTTTTTAGCAACTTTTTTCTTAGCTACTTTCTTTGTTGCTTTTTTAGCAACTTTTTTCTTAGCTACTTTCTTAGTTGCTTTTTTAGCAACTTTTTTCTTAGCTACTTTCTTCGTTGCTTTTTTAGCAACTTTTTTCTTAGCTACTTTCTTCGTTGCTTTTTTTGCAACTTTCTTTGCAACTTTTTTCTTAGCAACTTTTTTCTTTGCAACTTTTTTCTTAGTAACTTTCTTCGTTGCTTTTTTAGCAACTTTTTTCTTAGCTACTTTCTTAGCTGCTTTCTTCTTAGTAGCAGCTTTCTTAGCTACTTTCTTCTTAGTAGCAGTTTTCTTAGCTACTTTCTTTGTTGTCTTTTTGGCAGATTTTTTTGTTGCTTTCTTTGCAACTTTCTTAGTTGCTTTTTT
>JBFGZE010000004.1:0-92941 GCA_041586955.1 Bacteriovoracaceae bacterium | reverse complement strand
TTAAAGCCTGAAAAGACATATTTTGTTCCCACTCTTTTATTGGCTATAGAAATGGCCTCTTTGTGTAATTGGCGAACTTCTGCAGCGACATTTTTACGAATTTCGTGATCGTAAAAATCAGAAGATTGAGAGATGGCCAACTCTTTGGCCTTACTAAGGATATCAGTCAACCCCGAAATGGCCTTTTCGGTAATTCCGAGAGTAAGAAGGGCATAGTCGGCATTTCTTTGGAATTGCTTATTATCTTCATTTAAAGATGTAATGGCCAAGGCCTCAATATTGCTAATTGCATTATCTGATGGACGAGAAATTTTATTCAAGGTGGTGCCTTTGAGTTGTAAATCCTCAAGTCTCTTTTTCACTTTATTAAGTGAAAAGTTAAGAGATGCTTTATTGCTTCCTTCAGATACCCTTGTCATTATTATCTCTTAATGTTTAAAACAGTGGAAAACATTTCATTAGCCGTTTGCATAACCTTTGCGGATGCTTCATAGGCGTGTTGGTGACGAATTAGGTTCGCCGTTTCTTCATCTAGGGACACTCCACTTAGCCTTTCTTTAATATTTTTAACTTGTGCTAATAAACCCTCAGATTGCTCTAAATTAAGGTTCGCTTTTCCAGCTTGGAGCCCGATTTTGCCAATAGACTCCAAATAAAACTCTTCGAGCGTGGCCCGTCCTTCGTCCATTATTTTTTCATGTTGTAATTTAGAAATGGCCAAAGCGACACGGTTATCACCTGGACTATTAGGGGAAATTCCTGTTGTAATATTAGTCAGTGATTCTTTGACCTCTTTACTTAGATCTAATTTTTCGGCAGCACCATGAACAGAATCAATTTCTGTGAAGAAATTGATTCCTGTCGTTTGTCCCTTCTCATCTTGAGACACAGGGTTACCCTGTTCATCAACTTGAATTTCACGGGATACATATCCATTCCTATGAACAGCATTAACTGACTTTGAAAAATTAAAGGCGATAAGATCAATATGGTCTTGCAAGTTGCGAATATCTTCGTTTCTTGCTTCTCCAAGCGCCTTGATTCTGCCTTTTAGAAATTTGTCTGTAATCGGATGATTAGGACGATCTTTAATGTAAATTTCTGTAGATCCATCCATATTATTGCTAGATTTTGATTTGGTAGTGCCTCCAACTGCGAGCTCTTGATAATGAGCACCAGTTACTAAGGTGCCGACGTTTTTAGCTAGAACAACGTAATTACCTTGTTTATCCTCATATGTATGAACTTTAAATGACTTTGCTAATTCCTGAACTGCAAGATCTCTTTGATCTCGTAGATCACCGGATTCATCACCCAAAGCTTCCAGAGTCCGTATTTTTTTATTAAGGATAGTAACGTCTTCCAACGTGGAGTTTATGTCTTCAATTTCACCTACAAGCTTAGAATCAATATTACGTGCCAGTTTATCTAGAGAGCCGCGTATTCGATTAAAATCACGAATGACAATCTGAGCGTTATCACGAACGACGGAGCGAACTGTTTCGTTTTCGGGCTGGTTGGCCAAGTCGCGAAATGAGTTATAGAACTTATTAAGAATTTTGTTTAAGCCATCTTTATCTATTTCATGAAACATATTTTCGACTTGTTCTAACTGCATTGCACGATTTGAATCGTAGCCGTGGTCTGATAAGCTCGCCCGGAAACGTTTTTCGATCGAGGCATCGTGTGCGCGAGTGATACTTGTGATTTTTGCCCCTGTCCCTTGAATTAGACCATTACGTGCATGGGGCTCATTTGATTGCTGGTTAACTCTTTGGCGTGAATATCCTTCGGTATTAACATTCGCAATATTATGACTATCCGTTTCCAGGGCCTTCCTGGAGACATTTAAGCCGGTGGACGCAATATTAAGCAAATTTGCCAAATTATATTCCTTTAACTAGTCGAAGCAGATTTACTGCCATTCGCTTTATATGTTTCATATCGTGTCCCCAAAGTTTCTGTTTTTAGGTTTTGAATGGAAACAATTGCCTTATTAATAAAAATCTGATTTTTCTTATTTTGATCTTGGATTTTTTCAATAATGCTAATTAGTAGAGAATTAAAATTTCTAAGATGATGATTTTCCTTCTCTTGTGGCATTATTTCCATGAGCTTTACAAGTTCATGGATATCTTTAAGGTCATCTTTAATTTTGAAGAGTTCTTTTTTGGTATTTATTTTTTCGATGAGGTCAGATCGCATACCTTCAAGGTTCTTAATACTTTCGATAATCGCAACTTTCTCTTGAATCTTAACTTCTAGTTCTTCGATACGATTACTTAAAAGAAGTTCATATTCGTCGAAGGTACGCTCTAGAAGTAGATTATGTTCTTCACATAATTTTTTCCAAACATCAGTAATTTGAAAATAAAATACATTCAATTCATCTTGCATCTTTTTTTCCTTTAGAATTGTTCTTTAAGTATTTTGTCTGCGAGTTCATCGTAATTTACATTATAGGTTCCATTTTGAATCTGTTTTTTTAAGGCCTCTATTTTGCTAGTATTATCGGGAGCAGGAGAGTTATCAACGACTTTTTTAATACGTGAAAAATCTTTAACTGCTTCGGGGATATTAACTTTTGAATCCTTGGCGCTAATTTTGTTAAGCTCGGCCTTACGGGCTTCATTATTACGTGGTAAAAGGGCTTGTTTGATCCGTGTCCGATTAATTTTTGATTTCGGGAAAAAGCTAGATCTTGTTTTATTTCCTTCAACATTATTATTCATCATGGATCTCCCTTTGAGTGGCCATTTTAATAGGTTGTTTTGGACCCATTGAAATACTATTTTTTTGAGGAACTAATTTTTTTACTTGATGATTATATGTAATTTCGTTTCTTAATCTCTTGGGATAGATATCATTGAGAATCATATCTTGAATACCTAATTGAGAATTATGGACGAGACCTTTGGCCTGTTCTTTGTTTAGAAGGTTCTTATAATACGTGGATGCCGTAGAATTCTCTCCACTATCAAGAGACTTTTTCATTTCCTCTAGCATATGTTCAGCAAATTGTTGCTCCATAGATTCGGCGATTTTTTTATAGGGAGTGGGAATAAACTTTTTATCGTCAATCTTTTTAGATTGAGAATGCAACGGGATCGATTTTGGTAGATTATTATCTAATTTCACATTGTCTTCCTGACATAAAATGGTTTATTCCTTAAACCCTCTTCCTTTCGATTATACCGGGATTTGACGTATTCCGCTAGTTGGGAATTAAACGTCAAATTATATAAACTCTATATCACCTATGATTGATCCATTCTTCTTAAGTGTTTGAAATATGGAGATGAGGTCTTCCGGTGAAGTGCCGAGAGCATTAAGGCTGTTGACCAGGTCTCCAAGGGTGGTTTGTTCTTTGATATAGATTACCCTACTGGGTTTGTCTCCCTTTTTGTTTTTGCCCCCACCATCTTCCTTTACCTCGATACTAAGGTCTCCATGGCTGATTGCGACTGGCCTAAGAGAGACCTGCCCTCCTGAAACAATTGTTCCGGTTCTTTCGTTAATAATGATACGAGCTTTGTCATCAATGTTAACGGCCATATTTTCGATAATCGCCATTAACTTAACGACTTTTCGCTGGTAGAACGTGGGAATAATTAAATCAATTGTGGCGGAGTCACGTGAGATGGCATATTTGCCGCCAAGTTGCTCATTAATTGTTTTCTCCACACGGGCAGAATTAGTAAAATCAGGTGTTTTAAGAGCAAGCCTTAAAGCTTTCTTTTGATCAAAATTTAAATTAAGTTCCTTTTCAATCGTGCCGCCATTGGGAATTCGCCCTGTGGTTGGGAATTCGCTACCCTGGACTAGCCCACCAATGGATAGTGGTCCGGTGGCAATACCATAAATATTGCCATCCCCACCTTTTAGGGGAGTCACAAGCAAGGTTCCTCCCGCAAGAGAGCTTGCATTGCCGATTGAAGAGACTGTGACATCAAGTTTCTGACCTACTCGACCAAAGGATGGAAGCTTGGCGGTAACAATGACCGAGGCGACATTTTTAGAAGCAATTTCTCTTTGCGGATTAAGTCCTAGTTTTTGAAACATTCTTCTTAGGGAAGTGTCGATTATCTCTCCTCCTCCATCGCCTGAACCATTGAGGCCAATAACTAAACCATAGCCGATAAGGGGGTTTTCCCTGACTCCTTTTACATGAACAAGGTCTTTGAGGCGGATCTTTTTTGCAAAAGATTGATCGTTAAGTAGTAATAATAATAATAATAATAATAATTTCTTCATGTATTACCTTATAATCGTGACGGTGCTTTCGATTAAATTATTAGAATTAATAGTATCGTCATCTTGAATATCCCGCCTTGAAAGCAGCGCTTGAACTTCTACTAATCTTTTTCTTTTTTGATATAAAATATGTTTTCGACCGCGAACAAGAAGGTGATCGGCGTTGATTTCTTCTATAACGATACTGGAAATACGATCATGAAAATTACCATTGCCTTCCGAGTCATTTGCCTCAGGCTCTGTTGAAGCGACTTCTTCTTTTGGTGTCGTTTCGCCTTCTTTGCCAGCGTCTTTTCCGGCCTTGTCTTTTGTAGGAGGTCGTCTTTTGGGAAATGCCCTTTGGAGTTCAACTTGTATTTCTTTTTTCAGCGACTCAAGGACATTGATGAGAACAATATCCCCGTAACGTTTCTCTTTATTCAGTGTGAATAAAAATTGATTATTTCCTCTTTCCCCACTCCAAAGACTTGCGCTGTTATTATTGTCGTTGAGGTCACTGGTTGTTGTTCTTCTGGAGTTCGTTTTTCGACCTGAGTAATTTCTTTTTACTGGAGGCGCATATTGCCTATGGCCATTGGTGCTAATTCCTTGTTTTGACTTTAATAGATTCTTTCTTCTGAAAATAGATAATTCAGAGGGCATTTTACCCCGTCTTCGCCGTTTTACTTTTTCACTGTTGTCGAGCTCCTTGTACATACTAGAGACGTAACCACCGCAAGAGTTTAGTGAAACAATTAAGAATAGAAGAAGAAAAATTTTATTCATAATTCAACCAGTACTTTATTAAAATCAATAATTTTGCCACTATAGGCCTTTTTTGTTTTAGTATTTTGAACTGTTATAATCTCATCAAGTTTCCCAGAACCCATGGCAGTGCCAATGGATTTCATTTGAAGTGCGCCATTCCTTAGGATTACTTTCACGGGCGAATTGTTTTTAACAAGCATGCGTGGTCTAATTCCATTTTGTAACAAGGGTAATCCTGACTGAACTGTCCTGGATGTTTTAAAAAAATGGATAGGAGTGTTGCTACTGAAATATTTTTCAGGGTCACTAACAAATATTTTTTTTATAGAGAAATAAGATTTTTTTAGAGGCGTATTATAATGTATTGAGCGGTTCGCATAGAGAATTGTTTTTTCGATAGAGGTTTTAGTTTTAAACCAAAATTTTCTTGTAGAGCGATCTTCACGGCCATTGATTGTGATGGCGAGATGGTGGACACCGGGATTTTGACAATCTTTGCAATCAGCGTGATAAGTATCTTTTGGACCTAAACCAAACAGGCGCTTTAGAGTACCACTTTTCAAAATTTCCAATTTTATGTTTTTATTATCCTGCTTAATTAGATCTTTCGAGAGCAAGATATTAATTGTTTTGGGTGTTAAGGTGAGGCCCTTATGGTCAAAACGCAGAGAGCTGGCGATAGGGTCTGTAGAAACAATACCTGATTTTTGTGCGAGAACCTCATTGATATTAGCGATTATATCTAAATTACAATTTTTATGTGATTTTATAAATGAATCACCTTCGACATTTAAGTTAATATAAGTATGAAATAGAGACACCTCACACGCAATAATAGGAGTGCATACACAAATAAAAATAGAGATTAATATTTTTATCATTTTACCTTATGTTGTTTATCGTTTGTAACATTTCATCTGCAATTCTCATTACTTTTGAATTCATTTCGTAGGATCTTTGCGCCTTAATTAGTCCCGTCATTTCATTCATTACACTTACATTGGAAGCTTCGAGAAAACCTTGTTGAATAATTCCTGCATTACTTTCACCAGCGATATTTGAAATGGGGGCGCCACTAGATTGGCTTGGTTCGAGAAGGTTTTTTCCTATAGATTTAAGGCCTACAGGATTGACAAATGTGTAAACGGGGATTTGCCCTAGATTTACGGGCTCTGTTTGGTTGCGAATATAGGCTTCGATTTGTCCATTCTCTGAAATACTAACATTGATGGTATTTGGAGGTACGACTACAACAGGCATTAGCTTATTACCGTTACTGTTCACGATTTGACCTTGGTTGTCGACATTAAAGCTACCATCCCTTGTGTAATAAATTTGATTTGAAGGATGCATAACTCCAAAAAAACCATCACCATTAATCATCAAGTCAAAAGGGTTGTTGGTGACTTGGGGTGAGCCTTGGGTAAAATTTTTACGAACGGATGAGATTTTAGATCCTGAGCCTATTTGTAGACCGACACTATATTGGGAGTCACCGCTTGACCTGGCCCCTGCTTCTTGAATGGTTTCATACAGAAGTGATTCAAACTCAGCTCTTCTTTTTTTATAGGCGGTTGTACCAAGGTTGGCGATATTATTGGATATCGTATTGACGTTTGTTTCTTGAGCGGCCATACCTGTTGCCGCTGTATGCAGCGCACGCATTTGCGCTAAGGTGGAGCTTGGTAGAAGTGTAATTACAACTAAAAGGCTAAATATATTAAAATTTTGAAATTTCATTGACCCCTCTCCCTGAGATATTGTCGTAGGCCTTGATTACTTTTTGAATGCTATCAAATTGCCTGTGTGCTTTAATTAGTGAAGACATCTCTTCGATGGCGTTGACGTTTGACTCTTCTATAAAACCCTGATGAACCATTACCTTTGGGTTTTTAGGTAAAAGGTTATTGATATCTTCGTTGATAAATAAAGAGTTACCTTCCTTTTTTAAAGCATGAATATCTTTAAAATCTACAACAGAGAGTGCGGCCACCCTATTGTTATCAACGAATATTTCGCCCTGAATATTAATAGCGACATTCTTGCCATTTAATTGAATTGTACGATCAATTGCTTTGGGTACAGACTCGATCGCTTCATCCAAATTGGGGTTATCTTTATCAACTTCAAAGCTTTTTAAAACCAGATTTCCATCATGAGTAACGAGAAGACCATTTTTGTTTAGCCCTAGGAGACCTTTGCGTGTATAGCGGATGCCGTTTGGCGTAAGCACTTCAATAAGACCTTGACCTTTAAGGGCAATGTCTAAGGGGTTACCCGTGGGAGTTAATTGACCTTGTTCATGGATCGTGAAGCTGCCATCAACTTGGACTTGGGCCTGTTCTGCGCCGTAGGTGCGGTAAAAATCTTCTGGGGCCCACTCTTTACTTGGAAGGTCTATATCAGCTCCTTTTTCTTGGGCCGTGAGATACTCCTTAAAGACCATTCTGTCTTTTTTAAAGCCAGGTGTATTCGCATTCGCAACATTATTAGCGATATTATCAACTTTCTTCTGTTGCGCAATTGCACCTGAGATGGGTACCCAAAGATCTTTCAAAACCTACCCTCCTTGGCGGTTATCAATCATAGGATAACAACTGACATGCCAATTCTTCCACAAGGGCAAAATTATCCATGGAAACTAAGTGGTTGATAATGTATTCTTGAGGGGCAAAAATAGCCTAATAGATGTAAATTAGAACAAATTTTTGGGGTCTTTTTTGCATAAGGCGTCAATGGGTCGACAGGGGTATTAATCATATGAGTGGAGAAAAGCAAACTTTTGAAAATAAAATAGAAGAGTTAGAGGGTATAGTTGGTCAATTGGAAGATGGTAGCTTGGACCTTGAAGACTGCTTGAAGCTTTTTGAAAAAGGTGTCAAAAAATACAAAGATTGTAAAAAAACTTTAGAACAAGTGGAAAAAAAGGTTACAAAACTTAATGATGATCTCAAAGAGGAAAATCTCTAACATTCTTTTGCTTCTAATCGTTACTCTTTTAAGTAATTGTGCGACCAGGCCCCCTGCAGGTAACGATGCAATCACGGGTATTGAAGAAAGTTACTCTAGTCGTAAAAAAAGACCGATTATTCTTTCACTAGATAATGATTTAGAAAAATCAAACGGTGATGATTTTAAACATGATTCTGTTGGACTTATATTATCCTCAGGACATTATGAGACATTTCTTAATTTATCATTAATTAAAAGACTCAAAGAAAAGGGCATCGTTATTGAAACTCTTTATACCATGGGCCTTTCGTCGTTGATTGGTTATTATTTTAACCAAGGTCATACTGAATCAAAAATTCAATGGGAACTTTTTAAGCTTAAATCTCATCTTAAAAATAAAAAAATATATTCGACTTCATGGTTTAACGCCCTCGAAATATATTTGAAGGAAAAGTTGGGTGATAAGGAAATTTTAAGCACCCTGGACCAGTTAAAAATTCTTACTAAAATAGATAACAAGATAGAAGTCATTCGTACTGGCCTTATTCGCAATGCCATTTTAGACAGCGTGAAGGCCTTTAGTTCTTGTCAAGAAGTAGTTGATTATTATCCTATTTTTAAAAATCGTTTCGTTATAAGTTCTACATTTAACTTTAAGATTAAACAGTCCTGCACTGAAAAGAATTTAAAAAATATTAAGTCCGATTTTAAATTGGAGCTAGCACTTCCTATTAAGTATAAGAAAAATCTGAGCAGTGTTTTGGCAGGCCTAGCGCAAGACTTTTTATTAAAAAAAGATGGTAGACTAGACCTTGTGAAAAGAAAGCTTAAAAATGAGCTATAAAGAGTTTAAATTATGAAAAAGATTATATTAAGACTATTTTTTGCCGGTATTTTTTGTTCTATTTTGGGAGCGATTTGTGTTTTTTCTGTAATATTTTATTTTTCCTTAAGTCTGCCAAAAATTTCAACACTTGCCGATTATAGGCCAGCGATACCTTCTCAAATATTGGCACAAGACGGAACGGTTTTAGCAGAGGTTGCAAAAGAAAGGCGATACCCTGTTCCTCTAGAAGAAGTTCCAGAACGTATCTTAAATGCTTTTTTATCCGCTGAAGATTCGGATTTTTATGAGCATGGAGGTGTTCATTACGTCGGTATTTTACGTGCCTTTTTGGCAAACATTAAGGCCGGTCGAGTTGTCCAGGGGGGAAGTACTATTACCCAACAGGTTGCAAAGTCATTACTGCTTACAAGTGAAAGATCAATTACTAGAAAAATAAAAGATTTTTTATTAGCACGAAAAATTGAACAGAAGTTTTCCAAGGAAGAGATACTTTATCTTTATCTTAATCAAGTCTATTTAGGTGGCGGATACTATGGAATAAAGTCCGCTTTTAAGGGTTATTATGGCAAGACGCTTGAGGAGATTTCTGTTGCAGAAGCAGCGATGATTGCGGGATTATTAGTTGCCCCCAGTAAGTACTCCCCGTATCGCAATCCTGAAAAAGCAAAGATGAGGCAAGAATATGTTTTAAAGAGAATGCTTGCGAATGGTAAAATTACTCAGGACGAATATGAGGAGGCCAGACAATATAAGTTAAGGTTTAAGCTCAAGTCGGGCCATGAATTTTTGGCGGGGTACTTCACGGATTGGGTTAGGCAAGAGGTTATTAAGCATATTGGTGAAGAGGAATTTAAGACGGGGGGCTATAAAGTTCACACCTCGTTAGATTATGAATTACAAAAAATCGCCGAGCAGGAAATTATAAAGGGCGCCAAAAGTATTGATAAAAGGCAGGGTTACAAAGGACCTTTGGGAAAAATAGAAGTAAAAAATCTTGATGAGCGTAATGCGAAGGAAAGGATTAAGTTTTATAGGGATAATTCATTATTTTTCACAGTTGACTCAGATTATAAAAGGGCCTACGAGCTTGAGTTTGACGAAAGTGAAATGGATGTTATTAGAGAAGTAAGTTTAAAATTTAAAGAGGACGTTAGAGATAAAAGGTTTCATTCTGGTAATTTGGACACGGACAAAGTTTTAAGTCTCTTAAGGGAAAATGAAAATTTCGAAGCTGTTGTTGAAAAGGTCGATGACTGGGCAAGAGTCATATATGTCAATTTAATGGGTTTAAGAGGTATAATCCCCTATGATGGCTATAATTGGGCACATGAAAGGAATATCACAGAAGAGAGAACCTATTATACATTATTACAAAGGCCAAGTAGAGTATTCAAACCTGGTGATATTGTTCTCGTTGATATTAAAAAGTTAAATGGTGGCCTTTATAATAATGTTTCTAAAGCATTTCAAAAATACATCAATAAGAAAAACGCTAAAACAAAAACCTTGATTAAAAAACAGAAATATTTAATTTTAGATCTTGATCAAGAGCCAGAAGCTCAGGCGGCAATAGTATCGTTAAGTCCTGCTACGGGGCGCATCGTCTCGTTGGTTGGTGGTACGGATTTTAACAAATCGCAATTTAACCGTGCACTACAGTCAAAAAGACAACCAGGAAGTAGTTTTAAGCCAATTCTTTTTGCCGCTGCGCTAGAGCATGATTATACACCAGCAACAATTATTATTGATTCTCCAGAGGCCTTAGGTGGAGTAGATGATGCTTTGAATTGGAAGCCACGTAATTATGACGGCAAATTTAAAGGTCCCATAACATTTCGTAACGCTTTAGAGCAAAGTCGAAATGTTCCCACTATTAAAATCGCCCATAGCATCGGTGTGAAGGGAATATTTTCTTTTGCCGATAGAATCGGCTTTAAAGCAAAACTTGACCCTGACCTGAGTGTCTCGTTGGGCTCATTTGGAGTGACTTTGATGGACATTGTGTCGACTTATGGCATTTTTCCAAATGGTGGAAAAAAATTAATGGTTCGTGCTATTGAAAGTGTTACCGATAGGGATGGGAATAAAGTAGAGTTTGGTGAAAGTGAATTAACCAACGAAAATAATGAAAACGAATTATTAGACGAGATTAAAGAGCCTATTGCCGCTGAAGACCTAAAAATAGAAATACCTAAAAACCCATTTCTCATGAATCTAGATGAAGAGCAGGTTTATGATAAAAAGCTTGCATATATCATGTCGAATTTAATGAAGGGGATTGTACGTCACGGAACGGGCAGGTCAGCGCGCAAAATTAGCCCCTATATTGGTGGTAAAACAGGCACAACAAACAATTATGTCGATGCTTGGTTTATTGGCTTTAGCAATAACCTTGTCACTGGTGTTTGGACTGGTTTTGATGATAATAAAACTTTAGGCTGGGGTGAAACAGGGGCCAAATCTGCTCTTCCCATTTGGAAAGCTTTTATGAAGGCCGGCATCACAAAATACGGAGAAAGTGATTTTAAAATCCCTGAGGGCATTGTGAATGTTTTTATTAATAAGCAAACGGGTAAAGTACAGCAATCTGGACAAAAAGATAGTTTTTTGGAGGCCTTTGTGGAAAATACTGAGCCTGGACAAGAGGATGACTTTATTGAAAAGGTTGAAAACCTAAAGGTTGAAGAGATGGGTCAGGTACTTGAGGAAGATGATTATTATAGCCAACAATAATTAAAACTCCCATGAAACCGACCGATAAGTAATGGCGAGGACCATTACTTATGCCCAAAATGAACCTAAAATCTTTATTCCTACTATGTTTATTAATGTCTTTTCTGACACATATAGCGGGATTATTTTTTAGTATTAGCGAGGATAAGCGTGATGCTATCTCGCTACTCGCAAAGAAAAAAGAAAAAAGAATTCGTCTTATTTTAAAAGATCGTACTAAAAAACAAATTGTTGAAACGGAAAAAAATAATAAGGTACCCGTTAGGGAAAGCCGTTTTTTATCTGAAAAGAATAACTCTTTTGATCGTCAAACAATGGCCTCTCGAGTTGGAAAGTTTGCCAATAAAAATTCGGCAACTCAAAAATCTCAACAGAGAAAACGTCAGATTAGTAAAAAGGTACAGCGCCAAAATAAAAAGATCTCTAAACTCAGTAAAGCAAAGTTAAAGCGGCCAGGAAATTTAAAGCTTAGTGATTTATCAATGCCAGTTGAGGAATTGTTAAAAGAAGAAACGGCTACCGAAACAAATACTTCTAAGAAAGGCCAATTATCCATCGCTCAAACAAATGATTTTATTGAAGATATTCCCTTGGGGGATATGACTCGCTTGAATACAACAGAATATAAATATTATGGTTTTTATCATCGTATTAAGCAGAAGCTAGAGCAATATTGGGGAAACTCATTAGAGGAGAAGGCAAAGAGGCTTTTCCGAAAGGGACGAAGAATGCCTGCTAATGAAAATAAAATTACATCCCTCATCATTACTTTAGATGGTAAAGGAAATATTATTGATATATTAATTAAGGGAACCAGTGGTATAACTGAATTAGATGATGCTGCTGTAGAGGCCTTTAATAGAGCAGGGCCCTTTCCTAATCCTCCAAGAGGAATGATAAAAAATGGTAAAACAACTATTGAGTGGGGGTTTGTTGTTAGAGGTTAACTAGGTGGGTGAGAGTTTGTTGAGTTGTTGCTCAAGAGATCTTTAAGCTTTGTAAGCCCTTCCATTAGAACATAATCATTCCAAATAGAATCAAGTTCTCTAATCGTTTCAACTAATTCAATGGCAGCTTGGTCACGAGAAATTTTTTCGATTTCAGAAAGGTGGGCAATGGCAACAGAAATTGCTTCAATAGCTGGCCTTTGGCAAACTTGTGAAAGCCTTTCCTCATAGGAACTATCAATACGCTTCTCTTTACTCTTTACGATCGCCGTATTTAATAATTGTACAAGTTCCTGGTTCTGCGACATTTCCACCTCTAAAAACTGTTATAACACGGAAGTATTTACTATTTATTGACAACCGTAAAGCCTATTTATAAAAAATCTCGGACCTAATTTTTAAATTAAATCTACTCAGTGCAAAGTTCACTATAAGAACCTGAATCTAGGAGCAAATTATATTCGGTGTCATTTTCAACCTTAAGACGGATGAGCCAATTTTGATAGGGCGCTTCGTTAAGCAGTTCAGGTCCAGACTCAAGCTCTTCATTAATCTCTATGACAGTTCCAGAAACAGGGCAATAAAGATCACTTACTGATTTAATTGACTCAACAACACCAAACGAGGAGTTCTCAGCTAGTTCCTGACCAATTTCTGGAAGCTCAACAAAAACAATATCTCCCAATTGGGATTGAGCATAATCTGTAATTCCAATAGTTATAATATTATTTTCGAAACTCGCCCATTCGTGTTCTTTTGTATATTTCAAAGTTTCAGGGGTTTGATAAGCCATTACTTATGACCTCCGTTATAAAAAGGTTTAGTATGATAATTTGCATGATATTCTTTATTTCTAATACTTATAATGAACTCTTTGTTTTCTGGAAATAATTTTCTTTCAACTAAAGCTAGGGCAATCCCTTTTCCAGTACTTACAGACATTGTTCCCGAGGTTACCTTGCCGATTGCCGTGCCCTCATTGTTGAGGATGCTATAGCCTTCACGGGGTATACCTTTGTCGAGAGACAATTTGACGAGGCGGTATTTAGGTGTCGCCGCTTCTAGGGCGTCTTTTCCCATAAATTGGGCCTTGTCCATTTTAACGGTCCATTTAAGCCCACTATCCAAAGGGGTTATTTCTTCATTAAGTTCATGGCCATAAAGAGGATAGCAAACTTCTAATCTTAATACGTCTCTGGCGGCGAGTCCGCACGGAAGGCCACCAGCTTCAACCATTAATGCCCACATTGTTTTCGCTAATTTATTAGGAATAAAGATCTCAAACCCATCTTCACCTGTATAGCCCGTTCTTGCGACAATTATGTCGTGTTCCTGAAAGGTCGTTTCAACAGCACCATAATAGGGAAGTTCATCCATGTCATTTAAGCTAAGTTGAGTGAGAACTTTACAACTTTCTGGCCCTTGCAGAGCAATAAGAGAATAATCACTACTTTTATCAACGAGCTCTACATTAAATTGACCTTTTTGTTGAACAATCCAACTCCAATCCTTTTCAATATTTGCCGCATTAACGCAAATGAGAACTTTTTCGGCCCCTAGTTTATAAGCAATTAAATCATCAATAATTTTCCCTTGATTATTACAAAGGGGAGAATAAACAGCTTTTCCAACTGGGGAGTTTAAAAAATCATTGGTAAGGAGGTAGTCAACAAAGGCGGCAGCATCTGGACCTGTCACAAAGAATTCACCCATATGACTAACGTCAAAGATGCCACTTTTATTTCTTACTGCTAACACTTCCTCTTTAACAGAAGTGTATTGGATAGGCATTTCATAACCTGCAAAAGGAGCGAGCTTCGCTTTTAACTCCACATGTATAGAATGTAATTCAGTTTTTTTCATGATTATTTCCTGTAATTTTTTGAGTGGCCTCTACCAAGTTTTCTGCCAAGGATAGGATAGTCATTGGACCAACCCCACCGGGAACAGGTGTAATCGCGCGAGCTAGATCCTTGACTTCTTCAAAGTGAATATCGCCACATAATTTACCTTGAGCATTGCGGTTGATACCGACATCAATGAGAACGCTATGGCGATCGGGATTAATATACTCTTTTGTTAAGAAAAGAGGTTTTCCAATGGCGGTAACAATAATATCTGAATTGTGAGTAATTTTCTTTAAATTTGCAGTATGAGAATGGCATAGAGTGACAGTGGCATTAAGGTTATCGAAAAGTATGGCCGTTGGTTTTCCAACAATAAGACTTCTGCCAATAATGGCCACATTTTTCCCTTGAATTTCGATGTCATAAAAATCGAGAAGCTTTATAATTCCTTTTGGAGTGCACGGCAATAAGATTTGATCTCTAGGCACGTTGCGAAAAAGGCCAGTAATATTGTATTGGTTAAATCCGTCGACATCTTTTTCCTCGGGGATCAGATCTCCCACATTCACTTCATTAAGGTGAATGGGAAGTGGAAGTTGTACAAAACAGCCGTGAACTCTAGGGTCCTCGGCAATATTTTGAACTTCTTTGATAAAATCCTTTTTACTAATGTCTTGAGAAAGCTTAACAATTTCGCAGACGGCCCCAATATTTTGACAAAATTTCTTTTTATTGCGCGTGTAAATTAAACTAGGAGGATGATCACCTACCAGTATAACTTTCATCGTTGGGGTATGACCTTTTAGCTTTAAAAGCTCGATATCTTTTTGTAATTTCGCAATGCTTTGTTCAACGATAGGCGCTGATTTAAGGAGAGTCGTCACCTGTATTCTCACTGTTGAGTATCGCTCCATATTATGCCAATTGACATTAAAATCCTACCCTTTTCATGAGTCTTTTTTTTTGCTACTAGTTATGCGGGAGAAGATATGATTTTTTACGTTGGACTAGGTCTTCAATTGATAGGATTTACTTTAGTTGGCCTGTGTTTGTTTAGCGGCATGGCAAAGGGTGATTATGGAAAATTGGAATTAATTCAATTGGTTGGCGGATCTATTATTTTTTATCTCGGCCAGTATTTCAAAGGAAAAAGCTCGGGCCCTTAAGTCTTTCCTTGCCGTTGTTTCAGCGTTAATGGTTAAATGACTTATGATTATTTTAGGAATTGACCCAGGTTCTAGGAAAACAGGTTTTGGCGTTATTGAAGTCTGTGGTAAAAAAATCCGTCATATTGATTCAGGCGTATTGCATTTTGATAAAGCGGGTGTTTTTTTAGACCGCCTTGGTTTAATTTTTAATTCTTGCCGTGAACTAGTCAAAACCTATAGGCCCGATGAAGTGGCCCTTGAGTCGCTGATTTTTGTCAAAAATGTAAATTCATTAGCAAAATTATCTCAGGCGAGAGGGGCGATGATTGCAGCCTTTCACAGCACACATTATCAGAAAATTTTTGAATACCCCCCTAATTTAGTTAAGAATGCTGTAACCGGTCACGGCCATGCAACGAAAGAATCAGTTATAAAGTCGATGCAAATGTACTTTGGTAATCAAATTGAATTTACCACTCACGATGAAAGTGACGCCCTGGCAATAGCTTTGACTCATTCATTACTAGGTGGAGACACCAATATGGTCAAAGGAAAGGCAAAATATAGCAGGGGAAGGTCGCTTAAATCCGCCTTCCGCCACCTGGAGTAATAATGATGATTGGATATCTTAACGGCCAAGTTGTTTTTAGTGATGGAGAAAAAACCATTTTGGGCACCGCCTCGGGCGTTGGCTATGAGCTTTATTTTCAAAAAGTCATTAGTGAAGGACAACCTCTTGAAGTTTTTATTTCTCACTATATTAGAGAGGCCGGCGAAGAATTATATGCATTTGAAACTTTAAGAGAGAAGAAATTATTTGAGTTACTTTTAAAAGTTAAAGGAGTCGGACCAAAGTCCGCTTATGCTATGATATCACTTCTCGGTGAGCAGGAGATCATCCAGGCAATTTTTCTCGAATCTAAAGAAGTTCTAAAAAAAGTTCCAGGGATTGGTGCCAAGGCAGCGGCCCAAGTCATCCTGGATCTAAAGGATAAGATTGGAAAAATGGAAATGTATGTCAATTTAAAAATTGGTAATACTGAGCTTGGTACAGATGCTGCCCCCGGAAATGTTGAAAAGATTCCATCTCATATTTTAAATGATGCCTTGATGGCCTGTAAGGAGCTTGGTTTTAGTGAAGATCAGGTTATTAAAATTGCAAAAGGAATTTTAAGCAAAAAGCCTATCAAGCAAGCAGAAGAGCTTGTCCATTTAGTCTTAAAGGAGATTTAAGATGGAAGTAAATCATCGTTTCTTTTCTCCAGACGCTAATGATAAAGAACAAAATTACGAAAGTCGCCTCCGTCCAGATTCTTTTGGCGAATTTATTGGCCAGGACAAGGTGATTAGAAATATCAACATTATGGTAGAGTCTGCAAAGATACGTGATCAGGCGATGGACCATATTCTTTTGTCGGG
The DNA here is from genome assembly GCA_041586955.1 of Bacteriovoracaceae bacterium. GTDB lineage: Bacteria > Bdellovibrionota > Bacteriovoracia > Bacteriovoracales > Bacteriovoracaceae > JBFGZE01. Next base: position 76,047 of record JBFGZE010000004.1, on the reverse strand, counting down.
GCCTCCTGGTCTTGGGAAAACATCACTTGCTATGTTGATCGCGCACGAGCTGGAGAGTGAGCTTCATGTTATTTCTGGCCCAGCTATCGAAAAAAAGGGTGATATTGCGGCAATTTTGACCAATATTAGGCCAAAGGATGTTCTATTTATTGATGAAATTCATCGTATGCATATTTCGATTGAAGAAATTCTTTATTCAGCAATGGAAGATTATCGATTAGATATCGTTATTGGACAGGGTCCAAGTGCTCGAACTATGCAAATCGATATCGCGCCTTTTACTTTAATTGGAGCAACAACACGCTCTGGCCTTTTATCAAATCCACTACGCGATCGATTTTTGGCGAACCTCCACTTTGATTTTTATGCAACAAAAGACCTTACTAAAATTATTAAACAAAATAGTAAGAAGCTGAAATTGAAATTAGAGAATGATGCCCAAGAGTTATTGGCCACTTGTTCACGGGGAACTCCACGTATTGCAAATCGTATTTTAAGGCGAGTGCGCGACTTTGCGCTTGTTGGTCAGGTTGAGGTTATTAATGTTGATATTGTTAATGAATCTCTTAAGCTAATGGAGATCGACAATTATGGCCTTGACCGCATGGATCGCCGCATTTTAACCATTATTCGTGACTTTTATAATAATGGGCCCGTTGGTATTGAAGCTCTTTGTGCGACTTTATCGGAAGACCGCAATACAATCGAAGATGTTTTCGAACCTTTTTTATTAAAGGAAGGGTTTTTGATTAGAACTCCTCGTGGTCGCGAAATTTCGCCCAAGGCCTTGGAGCATCTTGAGAAAATGGATTTGCCCTAATAATTAAGAGTAATTCCAATGCCGATCTCTTTTATCTTCATCTCTGTAAGATAAGTCGTATTAAAACGAGTTTTGAAAGAATCTGAACCTGTCCATTTCTGTGAACCACTTGAATAAAAAATAAAAGGGTTAAATTCTTGGAAGTGATAAATTAGCCCCATATAAAACCAACTCTGATAAATGGTCTCGTCACTAAAATTATGAGGGAGGTAGGCTTCATATTTTAAGTATGGTGATAAAAGAGGGTCACTGTCTTTAAAAAAGGTCATTCTTAGCATCGGACTTAATTTTAATGTTCTGTGACCAGTCGTTAAGTTGTGGTCGACAGATGTCTTACCTTCGAAAAGAAGAGGTAATTTCCAGTCGATTAAAATTGTTTTATAGATTAATCCTGCTCCGACTTTTTGTTGTGATTGACTTTTATTATCGCGCCAATGCCAACCGTCAATATGAATCCAATCATTATCTGATCTCTGCCCATATAATTGCTCGACATGAATGAATGAAAACCAATGATGAGAGAGGCGATATTGTCCACCTAGAGATACTTGTTTTTCATCGTTTTTTTGTTTTCTCAATCTAAAGCTTGATTTTAATTTTAACTTTAGCTTAGAGCTTAATTTTTTAAATACATTAAGATGGAAAGATTTTGCCGTATCGTTTTCAGTGCTTGGAGGAAGGTGATGACCAAAAAGTGGAAAACTTAAAAAAATAATGAATAAGGATCGCTTAATCATAATCTAGTTCCAATGGATCATAATAGGCTTTTTTGATATCCATAGAATTTTTGAGCAGACCTTTTTCGGGGTCTTGGTTCCAGTTTAATTTTTTAGTCCAGGGAAGAAATTTTGGTGGCGTCACACTTTTGTTATGACTGATTTTAACCCCCATCCCTTTCCTAACGAGAGTTCCTTTTTTTTCATTGTCGAGAATAACTTCAACAACACCTTCATTAACACACATCCATATATTATCTTTTTTATTTTCTACATCTACGAAAAACTCAGTTCCTCTAACTCCCATTGCCACGTTTTGAACTTTTAAATTAAATTTTTTGTTTTTTAATTTATCTTTAAAAATTCTTAAAAAAGATGAGCCCTTATTTAAAATAGGTTGTAATCGATCAGCTGTTTGATCAATTATAAGTTCAGAATTGGCATTAAGCTTTATCGTGGCCCCAAAATGAAGTTTGATGATTACAATAGCATTATGGTGAGTTTTAATTTTATCGAGATTGAATAGGGAAAGCCCTTTTTTTGAAATTTTATTATTAATGCTTACTTCCCCCTTTTGATAAAAAATACTACCGACTTTTTCTTTAGCGAATAAGGGTGACACCATCATTAAAAATACAAAGGTCAAAATCCTCATTTTTGGCTGCCTTTTTCAATGATGGCCATCGTGACATTTGATTTGTGAATCAAGCTTCCAGTTTCTGGGTTAATAATTTCGACCTCCCAGATTTGAGTTCTTTTCCCTAAGTGGATTGGGCGTGCTTCGGCAGTTACTCTAGATCCAAGTGAGACCGCCTTGATGTGATAGGAGTTAATTTGTTGACCCACTGCGAAGGCTTTCGCATTATCAATTGTGAGGTTGGCCGCAATACTGGCCAATGACTCGGAAAGCGCACAGCTGGCACCACCATGTAGATACTTAAATGGTTGGATACTTTTCTGGGTCACTGGCATGGTTGCTTGGAGAAAGTCATTACCGATCTCTGAAATGACGATGTCCAGGCTTTCAACCATCGTATTTACATTAAATTGATTGATCTCATTAATATTGAGGTTAGGTCTAAACCAGACCGACGGCCTTTTATCCATAAGTGCTCACTTTTCTTGAATTATGACTCAATTCTAACAATTTAAGTAGGGGAATTGGAATAAACAAAAGTTGTTTTATTGTAGTTTTGACAATAAGGTAGCCATAAAGGTTTGAAATAACTATATTTAACATTTTACGTGTACTGTTTCGGCATCTGTGGAAAAACTTTCTTCCTCTGCTTTTCGATTTACCTTATTCGTTTATACTAATATAAGGGCCAACTCGAGGAATATTAGCGTTTAGTTATTATTAAGGACTGTTAATTTAATGTTGTATCAAAGAACGATCGCAAAAAAAGTTGAAATTACTGGTATAGGGATCCACTCTGGAAAACGCGTAAAGTTAAGCCTTCATCCTGCTGAAGCCGATTTTGGTATCCAATTTAAGCGCACAGATATTAAGGATTCAGCCGTTCTTAAGGCCGATGCTAAAACGGTTGGCGCTACAGAAAATAATACAACAATCGGTTCCGGTTTGAATGCTGTTCATACCGTCGAACACTTGCTGTCCGTATTTTATGGGCTAGGTATCGATAATGTCTATTGTGAAATCGATGGCCCTGAGGTTCCTATTATGGATGGTTCGGGTGCCTCTTTTATTTTTGTTCTCAAGGAAACAGGGATCACAACTCTTAATAAATCCAAGAAGTTTTTAGTTATTCTCAAGCCAGTAGAAGTGCGTTTGGAAGATAAGTGGGCGAGAATTGAGCCTAATTCCCGTTTAGTTATCGATTCGACCATTGTTTTTACTCACCCTACGATTAAAACTCAAAAGAAAGTATTTGAATTTTCATGTGAAAACTATATTTCAGAGGTCGGCAAGGCCCGAACTTTTGGTCTTTTACGTGACGTAGATATGCTTAAGCGCAAGGGCCTTATTAAGGGTGGCTCTTTAGACAATGCTATTGTTCTTGACGACTTTAAGGTCATGAATCCAGAGGGCCTGCGCTTTAAAGATGAATTTGTGCGCCACAAAATCCTTGATACTGTCGGTGACTTCTCTTTATTAGGGCATGAAATCGCTGGTAAGATTACAACTTTTAAATCGGGTCATAATCTTCATAATTTATTATGTCGTAAGGTATTAGAATCTCCGGATGCCTTTGAAATTGTCTCGGCTTCTGCTCTAGAAAAAGAAGCAGTGGATGCCCTTCAATTGCCCCGTGCTTTAAGCCCATCTTTCCATTAATATCTGATTGACCGATTAAAAAATTTATAGGAAATCCACTATTATCAGTTAACTCGTGAGGTCGAAATGAGACTGTCCAAAAGTATTTGGCAAACTTATAAAGAAATACCTGCAGATGCAGAAATTGCCAGCCATCAATTAATGATAAGAGCTGGCCTTATTCATAAAGTAGGTTCTGGACTCTATAATTATATGCCTTTTGGTTACAGATCAATTCGTAAGGTCGAGCAAATTATTCGTGAAGAATTAGACAAAATTGATTGTCAGGAAATTTTAATGACTGTTGTGACTCCCGGAGAGTTGTGGCAGGAGTCTGGTCGTTGGGAAAAAATGGGCGGAGAAATGCTTAAGTTTAAAGACAAAGGTGAAAGAGATCTTTGTATTAGCCCCACCAATGAGGAAACAGTCACTGATATTTTTAGAAAGATAGTAAAGTCTTATAAGCAATTACCTCTCACCCTATATCAAATTAATACCAAATTCAGAGATGAAATTCGCCCGCGTTTTGGTTTGATGCGTGGCCGTGAATTTACAATGAAAGACGCTTATAGCTTCCATATGGATAAAAGTTCACTTGATAAGGGTTACCAAGAGTTGTTTGATGCTTATTGTGCGATTTTTAATCGTATCGGCCTAGAATTTTCAGCAGTTGAAGCTGATGCCGGTGCGATGGCCGAAGGTGATGCTAAAACCCATGAATTTCAAGTGATTGCTAATTCGGGCGAGGATCAGATTATTTACTGCGAAGAGGAAAATTACGCGGCAAATGCTGAGAAGGCAGAAACTATTCGGGGTGGAGTTGAATTTAACCTTCAGGAAGCCGCGATTGGGATCGTTGATACGCCCAATAAAACGACTATTGAAGAGGTATGTGCATTTTTGTCTCTTCCTCAACAACAAAGTTTAAAGTCATTAGTTTATTATGCTGATATTGAAGGTGAAGATCATTTTATCCTATGCCTTTTACTCGGAGATGATTCCCTAAATGAGCTTAAACTTAGGAATATTCTGGCCTGCCAAGAGCTTCGTCCAGCAACGGATTCAGAACTTTTAAAACTCAACCTGGTTAAAGGCTTTATAGGCCCTAAAGGTTTAGCCGCGGATAAAATGAGGGTCATTTATGACCAGGCCATAAATCGTGATGCCTATTATATTACGGGGGCAAATCAAGAAGATAAGCATTTTGAAAACTTCTGTCCTGCTCGTGATGGTATGATTGGCGAGACTGCTGATCTACGAATGGCGGTTGAGGGAGATTACACCCTAAGTGGCGCACATCAAATACAAGTGAAACGTGGAATTGAAGTGGGTCATATTTTCCAATTAGGGGATCTCTATACTAAGGCCTTAGGAGTTAAGGTATTAGATCAAAACGGGAAGACCAAAGCGCCATTAATGGGCTGTTACGGCATTGGTGTAACTCGAGTCGTCGCCGCTGCAATTGAACAAGGCCATGATGAGAATGGCATTATTTGGCCGAAGTCAATTGCTCCATTCCATGTTTATTTTGCCTTGGTTGGAAAGTCAGAAGAAATAAAAAATGAAGCTGAAAAAATTTATCAAGAGTTGTTGAATGCCGGTATTGAGGTTCTTTTTGATGACCGTAATGCTGGAGCAGGCTTTAAATTTAAAGATTCTGACCTCCTAGGGTTACCTTTACGCTTGGTCCTTGGAGAGAGAAACTTTAAAGAAAACGGTCAATTAGAACTTATTATGAGATCTACAGGCGAAAAGGAATTGGTATCACCTGAGGGCATTGCTACTACCATTCAGCAGGCCTTGGATAAATTGGAAAAATAATGGAAACAGATTTAATAATTGGTCATCACAGTATTAGAGAAGCGATTCAAAATACCAGGCGCGAGGTGGTGAAGTTAATTTGCACTCGTGATGCGATTGGAAAAATGGGGTTTGATACAAGACCGTTACAAGACAAAATGGAAATTGTGAGCTCTCATGCAGTTCAAGAAATGGCAAAGAAGGAGTATGCACAAAGAGGTTTCACCTTCACGAGAGTGCCAGGTCAAGCCTACTTAATAGCAACTCAGTTAGAACCGCTACAGGCGAAAAACGTATTAGATCAATGTGTAAAGGATGAAAAAATAAGAATTTTTTGTCTGGACCAAGTGAGCGATGTCAACAATGCTGCCGCAATATTAAGGACCGCCGCTTTTTATAATTGCCCCTATGTGATCATTTCTCAGAAGGGAAGTTTTTCCTTAAGTCCGAGCTTCTTCAGAATCGCCTCAGGGGCCGCAGAAGTGGTACGACTAGTGCCAGTTCCATCCTTGTCTCGATTTATCGGTCAATTGGACGATAGAGGGGTTGATTGTGTCGGTTTTTCTGAACATGCAGAGGGCGATTGTCCGGAGGGTTCAAGTAAAATTTGTTTAATCATGGGCTCCGAAGAGAAGGGTCTTAGTCACGCTGTAATGCACAGGCTTAAGACCCTTGTAAGCTTCAAGTCTCAAGGTAGAATCAAGTCATTGAATGTTTCCGTCGCTTCCGCAATTGCCATGGATCGATTTTTTTCTTAAAAAATTACTTGATTTTGTAGATTATTACATTTAAAAAAGGTCACTGAAATTGGTTTGGCTGGCTTAGCTCAGTTGGTAGAGCAGCGGTTTTGTAAACCGCAGGTCGTAGGTTCAAATCCTATAGCCAGCTCCATTTTCAAAAAAGGGCGGGGTTGCCGAGTGGCCAAAGGCAACAGACTGTAAATCTGTCGGGTTTCCCTTCGATGGTTCGAATCCATCTCCCGCCACCACTTTAAAGTATTGGTCTCTAGGCCAGGCCAGAATTACGGATTTTACCCTGCGGGTGTAGCTCAGTTGGTAGAGTGCCAGCCTTCCAAGCTGGATGTCGCGCGTTCGAATCGCGTCGCCCGCTCCATTTTTTAGTTCAGGTACTGAATTAGCTTACGTGGCTCAGTGGTAGAGCACTCCCTTGGTAAGGGAGAGGTCGTGGGTTCAATTCCCACCGTAAGCTCCATTAAAATTCCGATAAAAAAATCTTGTTCTTTCGTTTATTTCCAGATAAAAGGCTTTAAGTTTTCAGGAAAGGTGCACTTATTTTCTCTTGTCACAGATGGGGAAATGAAGGATACTTGATAGCCTGATTACCATTAAATTAATAAAGAATAACAACACTAATAATAGTTCGTTTTCGCAAATAGAAGGAGGCCTAAAATGGCAAAAGAAAAGTTTGAGCGTAATAAACCTCACGTAAACATTGGCACTATCGGTCACGTTGACCATGGTAAAACAACTCTTACTGCTGCTATTACTATGACAATGGCTGAAGTTAATGGTGGTGAAGCAAGAGATTATGCTGAAATTGACTCAGCTCCAGAAGAAAAAGCTCGTGGTATTACTATTAACTCTGCTCACGTTGAGTACGAAACAGCTAATCGCCACTATGCTCATGTTGACTGTCCAGGTCACGCTGACTACGTTAAAAACATGATTACTGGTGCTGCTCAAATGGACGGTGCAATTCTTGTTGTATCTGCTGCTGACGGCCCTATGCCTCAAACTCGTGAACATATCCTTCTTGCTCGCCAGGTTGGTGTTCCAGCTATCGTTGTCTTCTTGAACAAAGTTGATCAAGTTGATGATGAAGAGTTACTTGAGCTTGTAGAGATGGAAGTTCGTGAACTTCTTTCTTCTTATGATTTTCCTGGTGACGATCTTCCAATTATTTCTGGTTCAGCTCTTGCTGCCGTTGAGAATAGAGATGCCAATATTGGTAGAGAGAAAATTGTTGAATTGATGAACCAAGTTGATGAGTATATCCCAGCTCCAGTTCGTGATGTTGATAAGCAATTTTTAATGCCTGTTGAAGATGTATTTTCAATTTCTGGTCGCGGTACTGTTGTTACTGGACGTATTGAAAGAGGGATCGTCAACGTGAACGAAGAAGTTGAGATCGTAGGTATCCGTGACACTGTTAAAACAACTGTTACTGGTGTTGAAATGTTCCGTAAGCTTCTTGATCAAGGTCAAGCAGGTGATAACGTTGGACTACTTCTTCGTGGTACTAAGCGTGAGGACGTAGAAAGAGGCCAAGTTCTTTGTAAGCCTGGTTCAGTTCTTCCACACAAAAAATTCAAATGTGAAGTTTATATCCTTTCTAAAGACGAAGGTGGACGTCACACTCCAATCTTTAAGGGATACCGTCCTCAGTTCTACTTCAGAACAACAGATGTGACTGGTGCAATTACTCTTCCTGCTGGCGTTGAAATGATTATGCCTGGTGATAATACATCGTTTGACGTTGAACTTATTACTCCAATTGCAATGGAAAAAGGTCTTAAGTTTGCTATCCGTGAGGGTGGACGTACAATCGGTGCCGGAACTGTTTCTGAAATCGTTGAATAATTCAAAAACCTGTAAATAATACAGGATTTTATTAGGGCCAGTCATTGACTGGCCCTTGTTTTTTAAGTATCTTTCACTTTCTTGGTAACCGGGCGTATAGCTCTAATGGTAGAGCGGCTGATTCCAAATCAGTAGGTTGGGAGTTCGAGTCTCTCTGCGCCCGCCAGTTTTTACACTCTTTCTATTCTCCTAGCTTTTTTCAAAGATTTTATTGGACATTCTATTCCTTTTATCGCATATAGGTAAGACTTGGTTAAACTATATTAGGATTTTTACAAATTTAAGGATGAGTATGTCTTTAATTAAGACTGAAGATAGTAAAAAGTGGATCAATGCGTTAGTCGCGTTAGCTGCTTTTCTAGTTGGCTTTATTACAATTCGGTTTGTTACGCAGATGGGTGAATGGTTTGACCTTGAAGCTAAAATCGGACAATTTGAGCTTTTTGCGCAAGGCGTAGGGGTTGTTGCTGGCCTTATCACATTTTTAGTGGTGATTAAGAACAGTAAAGCTTCTACTTTATTGAACGAAGTTTACGCTGAATTGGTTAAGGTCATCTGGCCTGAAAAAGATTCTGTCGTAAGAGCGACAGTTGGTATCGTAATCGGAATAGTGTTTTTGAGTGGCCTTTTTGTAGGGGTCGACTTTATTTTTAGAAAAATATTAGAACTGCTTTATTAAGGACGTTTCTAAATGGACGAAAATACAAAAAATTTAGAAGAGCAAAATATCGAAAATACGAAAGATACTGCTCCTGCCGATACTGAGGGAACTCAGGTCGAGCAAACAGGTGATTTTAAATGGTATATTGCTAAGACCTTAACTGGTCAGGAAAATAAAGTTACAAAAGCACTTAAAGAGCGCATCGTTAATTTTAAGCGTACTGAGTTTTTCGCAGACATTTTAGTGCCAGAAGAAACAGTTGTAACGAATGCCGGTGGCAAAAAAAGAACGATTAAACGCAAATTCTTTCCAGGTTACGTTCTCATTAAAATGATTATGACTGAGGATACGTGGCACCTGGTAAAAGATACAGATAAGATTACGGGTTTCGTTGGAGGTACCTCCACAGAACCTGCGCCTATTTCTGAGGAAGAGGCGGCTTATATGACGAATCAAGCAGAGGAGGGCTATAAGAGGCCTAAGACCAACGTTGACTTCTCAGAAGGTGACTCGGTTAAAGTTACAGAAGGCCCATTTGCTTCATTCGTCGGTACCGTTGAAACAGTTAGTGATAAAGGTAAGTTAAAAGTCAATGTCTCAATTTTTGGTCGACCAACACCAGTCGAGCTTGACTTTTCCCAAGTTGAAAAAGTTTAGTTGGTAGATTTTTTAAAAAAATCGAGGAGATTTTATGGCTAAGAAAGTTACTGGCTTCATTAAGCTACAGATTGCTGGCGGAAAGGCTAACCCTTCACCACCAGTCGGACCTGCTCTAGGTCAAAAAGGTGTCAACATTATGGAATTCTGTAAGGCCTTCAATGCGAAGACCCAAAAGGACGCCGGAGTAATGTTACCGACAATTATTACCGTTTACTCTGATCGCTCATTCAGTTTTGTCACAAAAACTCCACCCGCGAGTTATTTACTTAAAACAAAACTTAAGCTTAAAAGTGGTTCCAACAAGCCTGGTCATGAAGTGGCCGGATCTGTTTCTGAAAAAGTTGTTAAGGAAATCGTTGAAGCAAAACGACCTGACCTAACGGCTGCTACAACTGAAGCAGGAATCAAGACAATTGAAGGGTCAGTCCGTTCAATGGGTCTGAAGCTGGATTACAAGTAAGAAACATTCGGTGACACCTGTCAAAAACCGAAGAGGGATGAGTTATGAAAAAGAAATCTAGAAATTATTTAGAAGCTTTGGCAAAAGTTGATAATACAAAATTACACACTTTAGAAGAAGCGATTAGTTTGGCCAAAGAAGCCTCTTACGCTAAATTTGACGAAACAGTTGATCTTGCTTTTCGCTTGGGTGTAGACCCTAGGCATGCAGACCAGATGATTCGTGGCGCCTTGGCCCTTCCTGCTGGAACAGGGAAAACGGTACGTGTTTGTGTTATAACATCTGGCGACAAGATTCAGGCGGCAGAGGCTGCAGGTGCCGACTTTGTTGGCGGTGACGATATTGTTGCTAAAATAGCCGGTGGCTGGCTAGAGTTTGATCGCGTAATTGCTTCTCCTGATATGATGGGGAAACTAGGGCGCATTGGTCGTGTTCTAGGACCTCGTGGTCTAATGCCTAATCCAAAGCTTGGCACTGTAACTCCAGATGTTGCAAAGGCCGTTGGCGAGCAAAAAGCCGGTAAGGTTGAATATCGTACAGAAAAAAATGGTGTAATCCATGTTCCTGCCGGTAAAAAGTCTTTCTCTAATGAAGATTTAAGAAAGAACGTAGATGCCATTATTACGGCCATCATTAAAGCGAAGCCTGCGAGTGCGAAGGGTACGTACCTTAAATCATTAACTGTAAGTACAACAATGGGTCCGGGTATTAAAGTTGATACTACGGAAGCTGTTGCAGTTGCTAATTAATAGGGGTTGAAGAAGGTCGGTTGAAGACAAGGTTGTTTTCTATAATACCTGCCCGAAATCTCCCTCCTAAGACATAAGGAGGTAATTTATGTTGAACCGTGAAAGGAAAGAAGTCATAATTTCCGGACTCAAGACGGATATTGAGTCTGCAAAAGGGATCTTTCTTACAAATTTGATCGGTGTTGCGTCAAATGATGGTGTGGCCATTCGTAAGAATGTTCGCGACCATGATGGAAAAATCATTGTTACTCGCAATACTTTGTTTGAAAAGGCTGCCGTAGGTACTGTCGCTGAAAAAATGTTAAAGGATCTAAAAGGCCCACATGCCGTGGCCTTTGCTTTTGACGATGCTGCAGCTGTTGCAAAATGCCTTAAAAATGCATCTAAGGAACATGATGTTGTTGAACTTAAGGGTGGTCTTTTAAATGGTGAAGAATTAAGTCTTGATCAGGTAAAAGAGCTTGCAGATCTTCCATCTAGGGATGAAATGCTTGGAACCTTACTTGCAACTTTCATTGCTCCAGTATCAGCTTTTGCTCGCTTAATGAATTCTGTAAAGGATGAAGTTGAAAAGCAGGGCGTTGAAACTCCAGGTGCTTTAAAGGTTGAGACTGCTGAGGCGGAAGCTGAAGCGTAGTGTTAAAATTATTTTGATTTAAAAATTGTAAGATTGATTATAAGGAGACTAAAATGGCTATTACTAACGAACAAATGATCGAACATATTTCTTCAATGTCTGTTCTTGACATCGCAAACTTGGTTAAGGAACTTGAGGAAAAATTTGGTGTCTCAGCAGCTCCCGTTGCTGTTGCTGGTGCCGCTGCTGGTGCTGCTGTAGAAGAGCAAACAGAATTTACTGTTGTTCTTGCTGACTGTGGTGCTAAGAAAATTAATGTTATTAAAGAAGTTCGCGCAATTACAGGACTTGGACTAAAAGAAGCTAAAGAATTAGTTGAAAGTGCTCCAAAGCCAGTTAAAGAAGGCGTAGACAAAGCAGAAGCTGAAGAAATTAAGAAAAAGCTTGAAGCTGCCGGCGCTAAAGCTGAGCTTAAGTAATGACAATTACCTTAATTGGTAAAGAAATTTAGTTTTAAAATGGTGTGAAGGTGGTTGTCATCTTCACACCTTTTTGTGTTTTTATAACCAAAATTCTCGCTAGGAGAAACGAATGACTGAGGTCTTTTCCCCAAACCAGTGGTATCGAAAAAACTTCTCCACTAACAAAGCTAGTTTAGAAACACCCCCATTAATGAGGCTGCAAGTATCTTCATATGAAGAGTTTTTGCAAAAGGATGTTCCGCCTGCAAAAAGAGCGGACCTAGGTCTTCAAGGGGTATTTAAATCCGTATTTCCAATTTACGACTTTAACAAAACAGTATCGTTAGAGTTTGTAAGCTATTCATTGGAAACTCCAAAGTACACCGTTAAGGAATGTCGTCAAAGAGGACTTTCTTACGAAGCACCTTTAAAAGTCGTTGTGCGACTTGTGTTTTACGAGGTGACGGTTGACAAGGACGGAAATGAGCAAAGAACAGTTTCATCCATCAAGGAACAAGAAGTCTATCTTGGCAATATTCCTCTTATGGCGGCTACTGGATCATTTGTTTATAATGGTACAGAGAGAGTAATTGTATCTCAGTTGCACCGTTCTCCAGGTATTATTTTTGAGCATGATAGTGGCAAGAAGCATTCCAGTGGAAAACTACTTTATTCCTCTAGAATTATCCCTCATAGAGGGTCATGGTTAGATTTTGAATTTGATCATAAAAATGTTCTATTTGCTCGCATTGATAGAAAAAGAAAACTACACGCAACAGTTGTTTTAAAGGCAATGGGTTTCAATACTCAGGATTTATTATCTCGTTTTTATAAAAATGAGACTATTACAATGAACTCTGACGGAACCTTTACAAGAAAATTAGACTTTAGCCTTATGACTGGGACAAGAGCTTTTAACGATATTCTTGACCCAAAAACAGGCAAGGTGCTTGTTAAGCGTGGTAAAAAATATACAAATGCCTCTGTTCGCAAAATGAATGAAGCTGGTATTCAAGAAATTCCAGCTGAATTAGAAGAAATCGTGGGCAAGGTTGTAGCGGAAGATATTTTCGACGAAAGTACAGGTGAAGTTCTTTGCTTGGCAAATGAGGCCCTAAGTGAAGCGAAAATGCAGGAATTAATCACTGCAGGTGTCACTGAAATAAAGACGCTTTATATTGATATGATCAATTATGGTGATCAAATTAGAAACACCTTACTTCTTGATAAAACAGATTCCCGTGAAGAAGCCCTTGTTAAGATTTTCGAAAGATTAAGGCCTGGTGAGCCGCCAGCGCTTGAAGCAGCAGAAAAACTTTTTGATGGTTTATTCTTTAATGCGGATAAGTATGACCTTTCTAAAGTTGGTCGTATGAAGATCAATTATAAGTTTGGTCTAGAAATTCCAGTAGAGAACACAGTCCTTACAAAAGACGATATTTTGAGAACTGTTGATTATCTTGTTGAACTTAATAATGGTAAAGGTAAGGTCGATGATATCGATCACCTCGGTAACCGGCGAGTTCGTGCTGTTGGTGAACTATTAGAAAATCAATTTCGCGTTGGTTTAGTTCGCATGGAGAGAGCTGTAAGAGAGAGAATGGCAATTCAAGAAATTGAAACAATGATGCCTTACGATCTTGTTAATCAAAAGCCTGTTTCTGCAGCGGTTAAAGAATTTTTTGGCTCATCTCAATTATCTCAGTTTATGGATCAGACAAATCCCCTTTCTGAGGTAACTCATAAGCGTCGTTTGTCTGCCCTTGGGCCTGGCGGTTTAACTAGAGAAAGAGCAGGGTTTGAGGTTCGTGACGTTCACGGTACTCACTACGGAAGAATGTGTCCCGTTGAGACTCCTGAAGGACCGAATATTGGTCTAATTACTTCTCTTGCAACTTTTGCGAAAGTTTCAGAATACGGCTTTATTGAAACTCCATATTCTGTTGTAAATGAAGACCGCTCTATCGGCGAAATTAAGTACTTTACTGCTTTCGAAGAAGAGAAAAAAGTAATTGCTCAGATCGATCAAGATCATATTAAAGACGGTAAAGTATTTGGAGATCATGTACCTTCTCGTGCTGCAGGTGAATATATTCTTGTTGATTCCTCTGCTGTTGAGTTGATGGACGTTTCCCCCAGTCAAATGATTTCTATTGCAACATCATTAATCCCATTTTTAGAGCACGATGATGCCAACCGTGCCTTAATGGGGTCGAATATGATGAGGCAAGCGGTTCCTGTTGTTAAAACAGATGCCCCGATTGTTGGTACTGGTATCGAAAATATTATTGCTCGTGATTCTGGAGCTATTTTAATAGCCGAAGCTGATGGGAAAGTTATTTTTGTTGACTCCAATAGAATTGTTATCCAAAGAGATAAGGTGTCTGATACCGAATCAGGTGTTGATATTTACAAGCTCGTTAAATATCAGCGCACAAACCAAAATACCTGTAATAACCAAAAAGCGCTCGTAAAAGAGGGTGATTTCGTTAAGAAAGGACAGGTTATTGGTGATGGTCCGGCCACTCAATTGGGTGATTTGGCATTAGGGCAAAACGTTCTTGTCGCATTCATGCCATGGGGTGGTTATAACTACGAAGATTCGATTTTGATTTCAGAGTCAATGTTGGCCCAGGATGTCTTTACATCGGTTCATATTGAAAGCTTTGAAGTTGAAGCAAGAGATACAAAATTAGGAAAGGAAGAGATTACTCGTGATATTCCAAACGTATCTGAAGAGGCGCTGAAAGATCTCGATGAAGCTGGGATTATTCGTGTCGGTGCGATTATTAAGCCTGGTGATATTCTTGTTGGTAAAATTACACCTAAAGGTGAAACTCAATTGTCTCCAGAAGAAAAGCTTTTAAAGGCCATCTTTGGTGATAAAGCAGGCGATGTTAAAGATACATCTTTACGAGTTCCATCCTCTGTTCGCGGTACAGTGATTGATGCAAAAGTTTATACAAGAGAAGGTGTTGAGCCTGATTCTCGTATGAAGGAAATTATTGATCTCGATACTACTCTTGTAAGAAGAGACGAGCATATTGAAATTAAAGCGATCCAAAATTCTTCAATTAAGAGAATTGCAGAAATGCTTAAGGGTGCCAAAACAACAGATAAGCTGGTCTCAGAAGACGGTTCAACTGAGTTATTGGCCAAGGGCTCTGAGCTTACTTATGACGTTTTAAAAGGTATTCCTTTTGAACTAATTGGGTATATTCCATTAGAGCCAGCGCTAGAAGAAAAATTGGGTGAATACTTTGCTGATATTAGAAATAGAATCAATAGAGTAAGAACTAAGGCCAACGAGGAAATCGCTCTTCTTAATAGAGGGGACGAGCTACCTCCAGGCGTAATTAAGAAAGTAATGGTCTATGTGGCCATTAAGAGAAAATTACAGCCTGGTGATAAAATGGCCGGTCGTCACGGTAACAAAGGGGTTATTTCAAATGTACTTCCTCAGGAAGACATGCCTTTCCTTGCTGATGGTACACCTGTTGAAATCGTATTGAACCCACTTGGTGTTCCTTCGCGTATGAATATTGGACAGCTTCTTGAGCTCCACCTCGGTTGGGCCGGTCGCGGCCTGGGTGAGAAAATTAAGTGGATGCTAGAAGAGCAAAAAGAGATCCATACACTTAAGGATTTTATCTATAGTGTCTACAAAAACGATGAAGCGAAGGCCTGGTTACAAAAGGCTAGCGATAAGCGCGTTCGAGAAGTTGCTGAGCAATTGGCAACAGGTGTGCGTTTTTCAACTTCTGTATTTGATGGTGCATCAGAAAAAGACATTAGAGAAATGTTGAAGCTAGCTGATTTGGATGAATCAGGTAAGACAACATTATTTGATGGCCGTACTGGTGATGCCTTCGCTGAAGAAGTGACCGTCGGTACCATGTATATGCTTAAGCTGCACCACCTTGTTGACGAGAAAATTCATGCTCGTTCAACAGGACCATATTCACTTGTGACTCAACAGCCACTTGGTGGTAAGGCCCAATTTGGTGGTCAGAGACTTGGGGAAATGGAAGTGTGGGCACTTGAAGCTTATGGTGCTGCCTATACCCTTCAGGAATTCTTAACTGTTAAGTCTGATGACGTTATCGGTAGAACGAGAATGTATGAGTCCATCGTTAAAGGTGAACAAGTTCTTGAACCTGGATTACCAGAGTCGTTTAATGTTCTTTTAAGAGAGCTTCAAGCACTTTGTCTTGACGTTAAATTAGAAGAAAATAATGAAGAAGAATCCTTTAACTAAAATATTGAGGAACTAAGAGATGAAAGATCTTTTAAACTTTTTTGACAAACCTAAAGATCCTATTAGTGTTGAAGCCATTTCGATTAAGATGGCTTCGCCTGATACGATCCGTGAATGGTCCTTTGGAGAAGTAAAAAAACCAGAGACCATTAACTATAGAACATTTAAACCAGAAAGAGATGGTTTATTCTGCGCCAAAATTTTTGGCCCAGTTAAAGACTATGAGTGTATCTGTGGTAAATACAAGCGTATGAAGCACAGGGGCGTCGTCTGCGAGAAGTGTGGAGTTGAAGTAACTCTGTCTAAAGTTCGTAGAGAACGTTGCGGTCATATCGAATTGGCCGCACCTGTTGCTCATATCTGGTTTTTAAGATCTCTTCCTTCCCGTTTGGGTGCTTTATTGGACCTTACGCTTAAAGAGCTTGAAAAGGTTCTTTATTATGAAGCCTTTATTGTAACTGATTCAGCGACAGATGAACTCGATGGCGGTCTTAAGATTGGCCAAGTGATTTCTGAACAGCAATACTTTGATCTTAAAGAGCAAGGGATTGAGTTTGAAGCTGGCATGGGTGGCGATACAATTAAAGAATTATTAAGAAAGGTTGATGTTGACCTTGAAAATAAAACTTTACGTAGAGAGCTTGCTGCCGCTACAACAGAAATGGCCCGAGCAAAAACAATCAAGCGGTTAAAAGTTGTTGAGTCACTTTTGAAATCAGATAATAAGCCTGAGTGGTTTATGATGGAAGTTATTCCTATCTTACCACCAGACTTACGTCCCCTTGTTCCGTTGGAAGCTGGTCGTTTTGCGACATCAGATCTCAACGACCTTTATAGACGCGTTATTAATAGAAATAATCGTCTTAAAAGACTTAAAGAGCTAAATGCTCCTGAAATTATTATTCGTAACGAAAAAAGAATGCTTCAGGAAGCTGTTGATGCCTTATTTGATAACGGCAGACGAGGAAAAGTATTTACAGGCGCGAATAAACGTCCATTAAGATCTCTTTCAGATATGTTGAAAGGAAAGCAGGGTCGTTTCCGTCAAAACCTACTTGGTAAGCGGGTTGATTATTCCGGTCGTTCTGTAATTGTTGTAGGACCAAACTTAAGGCTCCACCAATGTGGTCTTCCCAAGTTAATGGCCCTCGAGCTATTTAAGCCATTTATTTATAATAAGCTTATTGAAAAAGGGCATTGTACAACCATTAAAGTTGCGAAAAGAATGGTTGATAGCCAAAAAGAAGAAGTTTGGAATATTCTTGAAGAAGTTGTTCAAGAGCACCCAGTACTTCTTAACCGTGCTCCGACACTTCACCGTCTTGGCTTACAGGCCTTTGAGCCAGTTTTAATTGAAGGTAAAGCGATTCGTCTCCATCCTCTCGTTTGTACAGCTTTTAATGCTGACTTCGATGGTGACCAGATGGCCGTTCACGTCCCTCTTTCATTAGAAGCTCAGGTCGAATGTCGTATTCTTGCAATGTCGACAAACAACATTCTTTCTCCGAAAGATGGAAGCCCTATTATTGTTCCTACGCAGGATATTGTTCTCGGACTTTATTATATGTCTAGGATTCGTCCTTTTGCTCGTGGCTATGACAAAGTGTTTTCTTCAAAAGAAGAGGCCCAGTTTGCATACCATTCTGGGAACTTACATTTGCAGGCTCCGATTAAAGTACGGATTGGAAGCGAAATTGTTGAAACTTCAGTTGGTCGTACCTTCGTATTTGATGTTATCCCTGATTGTCTAGAGTATTCAGATATCAATAAGGGCCTAAACAAAAAGATTCTTGGGAAACTTATTGATAAGGCCTATAGAGTTGGATCCGAAAAGGAAACAGTTCTACTTGCTGACGCTTTAATGAAGCTCGGTTACGAATACGCTACTAAAGCGGGTATTTCTATTAACGTTAATGACATGACTATTCCTAAGGAAAAGGTTGGCATTCTCGATGAAGCCTATGCTGAAGTTGATAAAATTACTGAAGAGTATAATGAAGGCTCGATTACTAATGGTGAGAGATACAACAAAGTTGTTGATGTCTGGTCTCAAACTAACGAGCGTCTAACCAAGGTAATGCTTGAAAGAATTTCAACTGATACTTTCAAAAATGAATCTGGAGATGAGGAAAAAGCTCCTTCTTTTAACTCGATCTTTATGATGGCAGACTCCGGTGCCAGGGGTTCTACTACTCAGATGAGACAGTTAGCTGGGATGCGAGGCTTGATGGCCAAACCTTCTGGTGAAATTATTGAAACACCAATTACATCAAACTTCCGTGAAGGTCTTTCTGTACTTCAGTACTTTGTTTCGACCCACGGTGCCCGTAAGGGTCTAGCGGATACCGCACTTAAAACGGCCAACTCCGGTTACCTAACAAGAAGGCTTGTCGTTGTTGCTCAGGACGGAATTATTCGTCGTGACAATTGTGGTTCACAAGATGGCGTTATTCTGACTTCTCGAATTGAAGCTGGTGAGATCGTTGAGGATGCTGGTACGAGAGCAATGGGAAGAGTTACGGCAACTCCTATCCTCGATGTGGATGCCAACGAAATTCTTCCAGCTGATTACTTATTAACTGAAAAAGATCTTGAGTTATTAAGAGCAAAAGAAGTTGACCAGATTAAAGTTCGCTCTGTTTTAACTTGTCGTGAAAGACATGGCTTTTGTGCCGCTTGTTTTGGACGCGATCTCGCCCGTGGTAAAATGGTTAGTATCGGTGAAACGGTAGGTGTAATTGCTGCTCAGTCTATTGGTGAGCCGGGTACACAGCTAACAATGAGAACCTTTCACGTTGGGGGGACTGCAACTGCAGGCGCACAGGTAAATAAAACTGAAGCAAAGACCGCAGGTAAAGTATTTTACGAAAATGTATCCATTGCAAAAACTACTGCTGGTGAAATGATTGTTATGAACAAGGTCGGTGAGATTCTTGTTAAAGATAATCGTGGAAATGAAAAAGAAAGAGTCCCTGCCTTCTATGGGGCAAAAGTCTTCTTTAATGAAGGTGATGAAATCTCAGTAGGGGAAAAAATTCTAGAATGGGACCCATTCTCAATTCCAATTCTTACTGAAGTATCAGGTTCTATTAAGTACGAAGATATTATTGTCGGCCAAACGGTTGTTGAGCAAGTTGACCCGGTAACTGGTCTTACAACGCGAGTTGTGACTGAAAGTAAGGATCCTTCCTTGCAGCCAAGAGTTAGTATTGTTGATGTTGATGGTAATCCCATTATCGTTCCTGGTACTAAGCGTCACGCAAGTTATCGCTTACAGGTTGGGGCCAATATTATGGTATCTGATGGAGATACTATTGACGTTGGTAGTGCTATTTCCAAAATGGCCAGAGAAACAACTAAAACAAAAGATATTACAGGTGGTCTTCCAAGAGTTGCAGAGCTATTTGAAGCTCGTAAACCTGCTAACGCAGCTCAAATCGCTGATGTTTCAGGTACGATTGAGTTTGGACCTGAGTTAAGAGGAAACCGTCGTATTCTTGTAAGACCTGATGATGGTTCCGAACCTGTAACATATAGTGTACCAAAGGGTCGTTACGTAATTGTTAACGAGGGTGACTATATTAGAGCTGGTGAGCCAATCATGGATGGGCCGTCCAATCCTCATGATATCTTGAGAGTTCTTGGGATTAAAGCACTTGCTAAATACATTGTTGACGAAATTCAAGAGGTTTACCGCCTCCAGGGTGTTAAAATCGATGATAAGCATATCGAGGTTATCGTTAGCCAAATGTTGAAAAAAGTAGAAGTTACTGATGCAGGAGATTCTCTTCTTGTAACTGGCGACTCTATTACTAAAGGGCTTTTAGAGGAAATCAATGAAGAATTGATTGCTAATGGCGAGCAACCTGCACAGGCCAGACCATTGCTTCTTGGTATTACTAAAGCTTCATTGACGACAGATTCATTCATTTCAGCGGCTTCCTTTCAGGAAACGACCAAAGTTCTTACTCAAGCAGCTCTTGAAGGCAAAAAAGATGTTCTTCGCGGCTTGAAAGAGAATGTTATTATGGGTCGTTTAATTCCTGCAGGTTCCGGAATTCCTAGATATAGAGATTTCGAAGCTGTTGTTGAGGATGATAGTACTAGTTTAGTTAATGAAACTGTTACTTTAACGATATAAAAAGGCTTGTACTAGCTAGTTGCTTATGCTACATCAACTAGCTAGTTTATCCAGATGTAGAAGATGATAAATGTAGAAGGAGCTGTGAATGCCAACTATTAACCAATTGATTAGAAAGGGGAGAGTCGATAAGACTTCTAAGACAAAGTCCCCCGCTTTGAAAGCCTGTCCTCAAAGACGTGGCGTATGTACAAGAGTTTACACAACTACACCAAAGAAACCAAATTCAGCGATGAGAAAGGTTTGTAGAGTGAAGTTAACTAGTGGTTTTGAAGTAACCTCATATATTGGTGGAGAAGGACATAACCTTCAGGAACACTCGATTGTTCTTATTAGAGGGGGAAGAGTGAAAGATCTTCCAGGTGTTCGTTACCATACAATTCGTGGTGCTTTAGATGCGACTGGTGTTGATAAGCGTGGTCAACGTCGTTCTAAGTACGGCTGTAAGAAACCTAAAAAGTAATTTTAAAAGCACTTCCATTTGTAACTGGGGTGGAGGTGAGTAACCCTATCTAAAGCTAGGGTGAAGAAGGAGTTTGTATGAGTAGAAAGCATAGAGCTGAAGTCCGACAAGTACTTCCAGATCCAAGATATCAGGACGTAGTTGTTACAAAATTTGTTAATTGTCTCATGAAGGGTGGTAAAAAGGCCACAGCTGAAAAAATCTTCTACGGTGCCCTTGAGATTGTTGAAAAGAAAACTGAAGAAGAGCCACTTAAAATGTTTAAGAAAGCTCTTTCAAACGTTAAGCCTGCTGTTGAGGTTAAGTCTCGTCGTATTGGTGGCGCAACTTATCAAATTCCAATCGAGGTTAGAATTAATAGACGTCAATCTTTGGCCATTCGCTGGTTAAGAGATTATGCAAGAAACCGCAATGGTAGAACTATGACGGAAAAGCTTGCCGATGAAATTATCGATGCTGTCAATAATAGAGGTGGTGCCGTTAAGAAAAGAGAAGACGTTTACAAAATGGCCGAGGCCAACAAAGCTTTTGCTCACCTTAAGTGGTAATTAATTAGCTTAATAAAAAACAAAGTTTAAAAAAATGAGAAGGCCTCTAGAGTATAACTTTGGAGGCCTTTTTTAGTTAGAGAAGGAAAAGTCGGATGAGCTCCAAGGAAATTCAAAGTATTCGTAATATAGGGATTATGGCCCATATCGATGCTGGAAAAACGACAACAACAGAAAGAATATTATTTTATACAGGAAAAAGTCATAAAATTGGTGAGGTTCATGACGGAAACGCCACCATGGATTGGATGGTTCAAGAGCAAGAGCGAGGAATTACTATTACCTCCGCTGCAACAACCTGTATGTGGAAAAAGCACAATATTAATATTATCGATACTCCCGGCCATGTTGATTTTACTATTGAAGTAGAGAGAGCTCTACGTGTCCTCGATGGTGCGATAGGGGTTTTTGATGCTGTGTCTGGTGTTGAACCACAATCTGAAACTGTATGGGCACAAGCAGATAAGTATAATGTTCCGCGCTTGGCCTTCGTTAACAAAATGGACCGTCTTGATGCTAGTTATGAAAACTGTATTATAGATATTCGAGAAAAGCTTGGTAAGGATGCCCAGGCCATGCAAATACCAATTGGTGCAGAAGATAACTTTAAAGGAATGATTGACCTATTAACAATGAAGGCAATTTATTTTAGTGAAGAAAACCTTGGTGCCGAGGTTAAAGAGGAAGAAATTCCTGCAGACTTATTATCTGAAGCGCAAGCCAAAAGAGAAGAACTGGTTGAAGCTCTCGCAGATTATAGCGATGATTTGGCAGAAAAATATTTATCGGGGGAAGAACTCTCTCTCGAAGAACTCAAGTCAGTTATTAGAACTGCAGTTATTAAAGAAAACTTTATTCCGGTTTATTGTGGAACAGCTTTTAAAAATAAAGGTGTTCAACCATTATTAGATGCTGTTATTGACTTTTTACCATCTCCTATTGATAGAGGGGAGATTGTTGGGGTTAGCGCTAAAGATAATGATCAAGAAATGTCTCGTAAACCTGAAGCAAATGATCTCTTTAGTGCCTTGGCGTTTAAGATTGCGACTGATCCATTTGTTGGCTCATTGACATATTTAAGAGTTTATTCCGGGCAATTAAAATTAGGCCAAACGGTTTATAATCCTATTAAAAAGAAAAAAGAAAGAATTAATAAAGTTTTAAAAATGCATGCGGATAAAAGATCAGAAGTTGAAACTGTCGGGCCAGGCGATATCGTCGCTGTTTCTGGGCTAAAGGTAACAACTACAGGTGAAACATTATGTGCAGAACATAAACCCATTATTTTTGATTTAATGCAATTCCCAGAAACAGTGATTTCCATTGCCATTGAACCAAAAACAACGGGTGATGAAAAAAAATTGATGGAAACCCTTAAGCAATTAACTATTGAGGACCCTTCTTTCTCTTATGATCATAATGTGGAAACAGGACAATTATTATTATTCGGCATGGGCGAGCTGCACCTTGAAATTATCACGGATCGATTGGAGCGTGAATTTAAGGTTGGTATTCGTGTTGGGAAACCTCAGGTCTCATATAGAGAGAGCATAAGAGATGCGGTAGAGGAGGAAGCAACTTTTCAAAGAGAATTTGCAGGCAAAATACAATTTGGTCATTGTCGCTTGAAGGTAGAGCCATTTCCTGCTGAAGGGGGCTTAGTATTTGAATCGGATGTGACTAAGAGAGAATTACCTCAATTATTAATAGATGCTATCGAAAAAAGCATAAGAGATACTGCCCCGGGTGGTGTGCTTGCTGGCTATCCATTTATTAATCTAAAAATAACTTTGAAAGAGGCGCAATATAAAGAATTAGAGTCAAATGATGTTGCTTATGCGATAGCTGCATCTCAAGCGTTTGTAGCTGCTTGTAGAAAGGCCCGGCCTATTCTATGGGAACCGTTGATGGCACTGGAGGTTATAACGCCCTCAGGCTACACTGGGGATGTTATTTCGGACATTAATATGAAGCGTGGAAAAATCAAAAACATGGGCACTAAGCAAAACAAGGAAGTGGTGGATGCAGAAGTTCCGCTGGCGGAAATGTTTGGTTATAGTACAGATCTTCGCTCCAAGAGTCAGGGCCGTGCCAGTTTTACAATGAACTTCCAGAATTATGAGCAAATGGAGCCAGTTTTGGCAAAGGCAGTTTTGGAAAAAAAGGGAATATTTGTAGAAAATATATAGAGTCGCAGTGATTGTCGCTGGTTAGGCTAATTGTAAAAAAGCAATTATTCTAAGGTTTTTAAAAAAAAGGTTTGACATTAGGCCGCATTTTTTTTAATAAACTGATTCAATTAACTAATGAAGAGGAATAATAATAAATGAAAGCGACTAGATTAAGAATCAAGCTTCGTGCTTACGACCACAAGCTTTTGGATAACTCGGTAAACGAAATTGTTCAAACCGCTAAAGAGACAGGCGCTCGAGTTGCTGGTCCAATTCCGCTTCCTACAGAGATAAATAAATTTACTGTACTCAGGTCTCCGCACATCGATAAAAAATCGAGAGAGCAGTTTGAAATGAGAACACACAAAAGATTAATTGATATTGTGGATCCTACGCAACAAACCGTTGATAGCCTGATGAAGCTTGACTTATCCTCAGGTGTTGACGTAGAGATTAAATACTAATATAAGTTCAACGTTTGTTGCAATATTTTAACCATGCATGCATCCCTGAGAACAGGGTGATGCTGTGGAGGATTAGATGACTGAAGAGACTAAGGCAGTCGAGACAGAAACTGCCACCGATGAAACTACTCAGGCCAACAAGGCCACTTCTGTAAACCTATCAACATTCTATGGTGTTAAAGCCGGCATGACTCGGATTTTCGACAAAGACGGGAACCATGTGCCAGTTACTGTTGTTAAGTTAATTCCTAATGTAATCACGCAAGTTAAAACTACTCAAAATGATGGATATGAGGCTTATCAGCTAGGTTATGGCGAAAAAAGAGAAAAGCTTGTTAATAAGCCAACTCTTGGCCGCTTAAGCAAGGCGAATAGCACTCATAAGGTAACAAGGTTTTCTGAGGTTAAGGTGAACGGGGTTGATCCTGCAAATCTTGGCAAAGAGCTTTCCTATGAAGTCTTCACCCCGTCTACGTATGTAGATGTAACAGGGATTTCCAAAGGTAAGGGTTTTCAAGGTGTAATTAAGAGATACAACTTTGCCGGTGGGCCAGCAGCTCACGGTTCTAAGTTCCATAGAACGACAGGTTCTATTGGTAATCGCGCAACTCCTGGTAAGGTCTTTAAAAATAAGAAAATGCCTGGGCATATGGGTGCAAAAAGAGAAACAGTTCAAAACCTACAAGTTATAGAAGTAAATGAGACAAACGGATACATGCTTATTAAAGGCTCATTGCCTGGAAGTAAGAACGGTTTTGTAAGAATTGCAACTGCTGTTAAAAAGTAGCGATCGATTAAATAAGGACAACGAGATGGCGGAAATAACTTTATTAAATTCAAAATTTGAGGAAGCAGGAAAGATTACTACCGAAGTTAGTCTTACTGCTGACGATATAAATGTACCTGTTGTTCACCAGGTTGTTAAAGCAACTTTGGCAAATCGAAGACAAGGTAACGCATCAACTAAGAACAGGGCAGCTGTTCGTGGCGGTGGCGCTAAGCCATTTAAGCAAAAAGGAACTGGGCGTGCTCGTCAGGGTTCGACACGATCACCACTAATGCCCGGCGGGGGGAGAGCTTTTGGACCAAGTCCTAGAGACTTTTCTCAAAAGACAAATAAAAAATTAATGCTGAAGGCTATTCAGACGGTACTTGCTGACAAGCTACAAGCAGGAAAATTGACAGTTGTTGATAAGATCGAGTCAACAGGTAAAACAAAAGAAATGCATACGCTTTTAAATGGTAAAGGTTTATTGCCAGCATTGGTTGTGACTGAGAGTAAAGAGTCTCCAGCATTAAAGGCTGTTCGCAATCTTCAATGGGGTAAGGGAATGGCTGTAGAAGGTTTTAGTATCTACGAAGCTGTAAAATTTGAAAACCTTGTTATTGAGCAAAATGCTTTAACAAAATTATTAGAGAAGTTGGGGTAAGGATCATGGCGAAATTAGAAGAAATTATTGTTAGACCCCTTATTACAGAAAAAGCGTCTTACCAGAGTGAAACGTTTAATCGTTTTGGGTTTGTTGTCCAGTTAAAGGCAAATAAGAACCAGATTAAGCAGGCTGTTGAGACACTTTATGATGTAAAAGTGTTAGATGTAAAAACCAATATTACACCAGGTAAATTAAAAAAAGCCGGGCGCTTGATCAAGAAAACTGCCAAGATTAAAAAAGCATATATTGCTTTGGCGGAAGGACAAAAGATCGAGTTTTTTAAAGGTGTTTAGTTAATATAAGGACAAGACAATGGGTATTAAAAAGTTTAAGCCAACAACTCCTTCTTTAAGAGAAATGAAAGTTGTAAATAGCGATGACCTTACTAAGGGTGTTAAAGTACCTAAAGGGTTATTTGCGCCAAAGAAAAGCACTGCTGGCCGTAATAACGGGGGACGTATTACTGTTCGTCACCGTGGTGGTGGAGTAAAGAGACGCTATAGAGTCGTTGACTTTAAGAGAAATAAAGAAAACGTACCTGCGACAGTAGAAGGCATTTGCTACGATCCAAATAGAACTTGCAACCTGGCACTTTTGGCCTATGCCGATGGTGTAAAAACGCTTATCTTGGCACCTCAAGGTCTTAAGCAAGGCGATGTTGTTATTTCTAGTGCTGATGCAGACATCAAAGTTGGCAACTCTAAAAAATTGATCGACATACCTGTTGGTACTCTCGTTCATAATGTTGAATTGTACCCTGGTGCTGGCGGTCAATTGGCTCGCTCCGCAGGTGCTTATGTTCAGGTTATGGCAAAAGAAGGTCGTGAGATTCTTTTAAGAATGCCTTCTGGTGAATTACGCAAGGTTAAGCAAGAGTGTAGAGCTACTATTGGTCAAGTTGGTAATATCGATAATGAAAAAAGAGTTATTGGTAAGGCCGGCGCTAAAAGAAAGCTCGGCTTCAGACCTAGTGTTCGTGGCGTTGCTATGAACCCTGTTGATCACCCTCATGGTGGTGGTGAAGGTCGTACTTCTGGTGGACGTCATCCGGTGACACCTTGGGGTGTTCCGACCAAGGGCTATAAGACTAGAAAAAATAAAAGAACTGATAGATTTATTGTAAAGAGACGTAAATAAACGTTAGGGAGAAGTATATGGCCCGTTCACTAAAAAAAGGACCATTTGTTGACGAATCACTTTTAAAGAAAGCAATTTCTTTGCAAGATGATTCTGCTAAAGCAAGCAAGGTAATTAAAACATGGTCGAGAAGATCAACGATCATTCCTGAGTTTATCGGATTAACTTTTGCCGTCCATAATGGCAAAAAATTTATTCCCGTTTACGTTACGGACAACATGATTGGTCATAAATTGGGTGAATTTGCACTAACAAGAACCTTCTATGGTCACGGTGCAGATAAAAAGAAAAAATAATTAAAACTTAAGATTAAGAAAGAGGAGAGGTCTCATGGCCATCAAAGTTAAAAATAGTCGTGTTGGTGTGGCGCCGAGAAAAGTTCGCCAGGTTTGCGATTTAGTAAGAAATAAAAAAGCATCAGAAGCTTTAAAAATCTTACGTTTCTGTCAAAAGAAAGAAATTGCAATCGTGCTAACAAAGCTAATTAATAGTGGATTGGCCATAGCCACCGAATCTGATAAATACGATATCGACAATTTGGTAATCAGTACTATTTTTGCTGATGAGGGACCAACTTTAAAGCGTATTCAGCCAAGAGCTCAAGGTCGTGCATTTAGAGTTAGAAAACGCACAAGTCACGTAACTGTTGAATTGAAAGAAGCATAGGAAGGAAATAATGGGACAAAAAGTACATCCTTACGGTTTTAGATTAGGCTATATTAAAGGTTGGCATTCAAATTGGTATTCCAAGGAAAACTATGCTGATGCTCTTCATGAAGACTTGGCGATAAGAAAATACGTCGACAAAAACATGAAAAACGCGTCAGTCGCTAATGTAGATATCTCTAGAACTTCAGATCAGGTTAAGGTAACCGTTTTTACGGCCAAGCCTGGTGTAGTAATTGGAAAAAAGGGAACTGGAATTGATAAAATTCGTGGTGACCTTAAAAAGTTAACAAAAGGGACTCTAATCTTCAATATCGCTGAAGTTAAGAGACCTGATGCTGACGCAAAATTGATCGCTGAAAACATTGCTGCTCAACTTGAGAAGCGAGTTGCTTTCAGAAGAGCAATGAAAAAGGTTATTCAATCTGCCTTTAGAGCAGGAGTAAAGGGTATTCGTGTTAGAACTGCCGGCCGCCTTGGAGGCGCCGAAATGGCAAGAGCTGAAGGATATTCTGAAAGAAAAGTACCTCTCCATACTCTTCGCGCTGATATTGATTACAATACAGCAGAGGCCCACACTACTTACGGCGTAATCGGTGTTAAGGTTTGGGTTTATAAGGGTGAGATCTATAAATAAATAATGCTTAAGTACCAGAGGTAAAAAATGTTAAGTCCAAAAAAGGTTAAGTGGCGTAAACAGCAGAAAGGTCGTATGAAAGGTAAAGCCTACCGTGGAAATACTATCACTTTCGGCGAATTTGCTATACAAGCCACCACATGTGGGTATATTACTAACCGTCAAATCGAAGCTGCGCGTATTGCCATGACCCGTAAAATTAAGAGGGGTGGTAATGTCTGGATTAAAATCTTCCCTGATAAGGTTTTAACAAGAAAGCCAGCCGAGGTTCGGAGGGGTAAGGGGAAAGGTTCTCCAGACTCTTGGGTTGCTGTAATTAAGCCTGGGCGTGTTTTATTTGAAATCAAGCACGAAAATCCAGAATTAAGTGTAGATGCTCTCAAGTTGGCTATGTATAAGCTCCCAGTAAAAACTAGAATTATTAAGAAAGAAGAAGCGAATTCTTAAAAGTGAGGCTGTTATGGCAGAAGTTATGAAATATGCGGATGTTCAGAAGCTAGATGCGAAGTCTGTTGATGCTAAAGTTGTTGAATTGAGAAGAGAATATTTTAACTTGAAGATGCAAAGAACTACCAGTGGTATCGAAAATCCTCAAGCACTTAAGACTATTAAGAAAAATATTGCTCGACTTATGACAGCAAAAAATAATAAGAATTCTTAAAATAGCGAGATTTAGATATGAGCAACGCTGATGTTAAAAAGTTTAAAAGAAAGTTAGAGGGTGTCGTGGTAACCGCCGGAAATGACAAGACAATTGTTGTCAATGTCATTAGAAGGTATAAGCATGGAACGTATAATAAGTTCGTTTCCAAGTCTAAAAAATACCATGCACATGATGTTACTAATAAGGCCCAAGTTGGTGACAAGGTTACGATCATTGAATCAAGACCTTTTTCGAAGCTTAAGAATTGGGAATTATTAAATATTAATTAATTAATTTATTTAAAATAAATATAAGTTAATTTGCGAGGCAAGTTATGATTCAGATGCAGACAAAGTTAGATGTTGCTGATAACTCAGGGGCTAAACAGGTCAAGTGTATTAAAGTGTTGGGTGGTTCTAAGAGGATGACAGCTGGCTTGGGCGATATCATCGTCGTAGCTGTTCAACAAGCATTGCCTGGTGGCAAAATTAAAAAAGGTGAAGTAAAGAAGGCAGTGATTGTCCGAACTGCTTACCCCATAAGAAGAGAAGATGGATCCTATATTCGGTTTGATAATAATAGTGTTGTTATCCTCAATAATAATAATGAGCCTTCTGGTACTCGTATTTTTGGGCCAGTTGCCCGTGAATTAAGAGGAAGGAACTTCACTAAAATCTGTTCTCTTGCTCCAGAAGTATTATAAATAAGGTGGCGAAATGCAAAAGCTAAAAGTAAAAGATGAAGTGGTTGTTTTGGCAGGAAAAGAGAAGGGTAAAACCGGAACTGTTGCCAAAATCTTTAGCAAAAGAAATAAGGTCTTGGTCTCAGGTGTTAATTTGGTTAAAAAGGCTGTAAAACCAACACAGGAAAATCCTGCTGGTGGAATTACTGAAGTGGAAGTGCCTCTTCATGCTTCAAATATTGCTGTTGTAAGCCCTAAAACAAAAAAAGCTACGAGAGTAAAAATTGAAATAAAAGACGGTAAGCCGGTTAGAGTTGCTGCTGCTTGTGGAACTGTTCTTAACTAATTTAAAGGCGATTTGATTATGAGTAGGTTAAAAGAAAAATACAATAATGGTATCAAGCAAGCCTTAGGTGAAAAGTTTGGTTATAAAAATGTAAACATGATTCCTAAGCTTGAGAAAATTGTAATTAACTGTGTCACTAAAGATGCTGTCACGAACTCAAAGGTCGTTGAAAGTATTAAAAATGATTTGGCAGCTATCACAGGCCAGAAGGCAGTTACTTCAAGAGCAAAGAAATCCGTTGCCTCATTTAAGGTAAGAGAAGGCATGGCGCTAGGCGCAGCGGTCACTCTTCGTGGTGAGAGAATGTATGAATTTCTTGATCGCCTAGTATCCTTTTCTCTTCCAAGAGTGAGAGACTTTAGAGGTGTTTCAGCTAAGGGATTCGACGGAAAGGGAAATTATAATATGGGATTGAAAGAGCAAATCATCTTTCCCGAAATTAACTACGATAAAATTGATAAAGTTCGTGGTATGGGGATCACTATTGTGACGACTGCCAATACTAATGAGGAAGGGCGCGAGCTTCTGACTCAATTAGGTATGCCTTTTAAAAGTTAATAATAAGGAAAGGGAAGATACAATGGCTAGATTAGCAAAAATTGTTAGTAATGAAAAAAAGAAGAAATTGGCGGCAAAGCACAGAGTTCTTCGTCAAGAATTAAGAAAGAAAGTAAGAAATGAAAAACTTTCTGAAGAAGAAAGGTTTGAAGCTCAGATGAAACTTCAGCGGTTACCAAAGAACTCAAGTGATGTTCGCGTAAGAAATCGTTGTGAGCTGACAGGGCGTTCAAGAGGTTTTTACCGTACTTTCCGTTTATCCAGAATTGCTTTTAGAGAATTGGCTTTAAAAGGAATGATTCCTGGTGTAACAAAATCTAGCTGGTAAGTTGAGGAGTTGAGCTATGATGACAGACCCTATTGCAGATATGATAACAAGAATTCGCAACGCCATTAGTGCTGGTCACGACCGTGTTGAGTTTCCTGCCAGTAAATTAAAAGCTAACGTATGCAAGGTTCTAAAAGACGAAGGTTATATTCGCTCTTTTAAGATTATTGCTAAGTCGAAGAGCGATATTAATATTAAAGTCCTTTTAAAAGAGGATGCTATTGTTGGAATTCAGCGCTTTTCGAAGCCTGGCTTAAGACAATATAGAGGCTATAATAACTTACCTAGAGTCTTAAGTGGTTTAGGTACAAGTATTATTTCAACATCTTGCGGGGTTATGTCTTCGCGTGAAGCCAAGAGCAAGAATGTTGGTGGTGAAGTTTTGTGTAATGTTTGGTAATAAGTTTGCCAACTAGATAAAGAGGTTAAGGCTATGTCAAGAATTGGAAAATTGCCTGTAGAAATTCCTGAAAAAGTTGATGTTAAAGTTGACGGCATGACAGTAAACGTGAAAGGTCCCAAGGGACAACTAGATTATACTTTTGCAGACACTGTTACGATAAAATTAGAGGACAAGAGGGTAGTTGTTGCACCTATAAATGAAACGAAAGTAGCTCGTTCTATGTGGGGCACTGCCAGAACTCTAATTAATAATATGGTTGTCGGTGTAAGTGAAGGGTTTACTAAAACACTTGAATTTAACGGCGTTGGTTATAAAGCTGCGGTTAAAGGCGATGTGCTTGTATTAAACCTAGGTTACAGTCATCCAATCGATTATAACTTACCAGAGGGTGTTACAGCGAAAGTTGATAAAAACACAATTGCTATCTCTGGCTGCAGTAAAGAACTTGTTGGTTTTGCTGCTGCAAAAGTTAGATCTTTTAGACCACCAGAACCTTACAAAGGTAAAGGTGTTAAATACTCAGACGAAACAATTATCAGAAAAGCTGGTAAGTCTGGTGCTAAAAAATAATTAGTTTAATAAGGTAGCAGTTATGAGAAAGCCAATTGGAAAAATTAGAAGTGCAAAATCAGCTAAGCGAATTAGAAGAAAGCTCTTCATTAGAAAAAAAGTAAATGGTAGCAGTGAACGACCAAGAGTATGTGTTACCAAATCAAATAAAAATATTTTTGTTCAGGTAGTTAATGATCAAGAGGGAAAAACTCTTTTTTCTGTACAAACTTTTGGCAAAAATGGTGTTAAAGGTGCAACTTGCAACAAAGAAGGGGCTAAACTCGTCGGAGCTGCAGTCGCGGATAAATTAAAAGACGGAAATTTTACTAATGCAGTATTTGACCGTGCTGGAAATAAATACCATGGTGTAGTGGCCGCAGTTGCTGAGGCTATCCGAGAAAATGGAATTCAACTCTAAGAGGATTTGGTCATGACAGAAGAAACTAAAACAGAAGAGACTAAAGTGGAAGAGAATATTCAGCCAGTAGAAGCTGAGGCCAAAGAGAAGAAGGGTGGACGTAAAAAACCAGTTCCTCGTCGCGCTAGCAAGCAACCAACTCAAGCTCCTGAGTTTGAAGAAAGAGTTGTAGCGGTTAATCGCGTTGCTAAAGTTGTTAAGGGTGGTAGAAGATTTTCTTTCAGCGCCCTAATGATCGTTGGTGATAAAAAAGGTCGTGTAGGCTACGGGCTTGGTAAAGCGAAAGAAGTTCCCGAAGCGATTAGAAAAGCAACTCAAGCTGCTCAAAAGAAAATGATTAACGTCCCTCTCGATAGAGGTACAGTTCCTCATGAAGTGTTGGGTGAGTTTGATGCCGCTAAAATTTTATTTAAACCAGCTGCTAATGGTACTGGTGTTAAAGCAGCGGGTGCTTGTCGCTCTATTTTAGAATTAGCAGGTGTTAGAAATGTTCTAACCAAGTCTTTACGAGGAAATAACCCTCATAATATTGTTAAAGCTACTTTCCAAGCCTTAAAGCAACTTCGCTCAGTTGATGAAGTAGCTCAAGCTCGTGGTAAAGAAGCTGGTGGTTTAAGAATTAAATAGGTTGGAGTTAACCATGACGAGTAAAACTATTACAGTAACACTTAAAAAAAGTCTTATTGGTACTAATGATAGACAGAAAGCTAATGTTCGCGGCTTGGGCTTAAGAAAAGTCGGAACTAAGAAAACATTGGAAAACACACCCGCGGTTAGGGGAATGATTAAAAAAATTATTCACCTTCTCGAAATTAATGAATAAGCTGGATTGAGAGGAAGATATGTTGACATTAAATAATTTATCAAGCCCTGGTGCACATAGAGATACTAAAAGAATCGGCCGAGGCCAAGGTTCTGGACAAGGTACTCAAGCTGGCAAGGGACATAAAGGCCAGAAAGCTCGCTCTGGCGGTGGTGTAAGAACTGGCTTTGAAGGTGGCGCAATGCCTCTTTACATGCGTTTGCCTAAAAGAGGGTTTAAAAATGCTCCCTTTAGAGTTGATTATGCAATTGTTGGTCTTAATGATATTGATGCAAAATTTGAGTCTGGCGATGTGAGTCGTGAAACTCTTATTGAAAAAGGATTATTAAACGGGCAAGATAAAAGGCGTCGCATTAAGATATTGGCAAATGGTGAAATTTCTAAGAAATTAACATTTGTTAATATTGATAAATTTTCAAAGACAGCCCTTGCTGCTATTGAAAAAGCTGGCGGCGAGATAAAAACCTTAAAATAGGATAGTCAGGGATGTCATCTGCTCAAGGAAAAATTGAAGAGCTCAAGAAAAAGATCTTTTTTACGCTTTTATTATTATTTGTATATAGAATGGCAGCGCAAATACCCGTTCCTGGTGTAGATGGCGCTGCGATTCAATCCTACTTTGCCGAATCCGGTGGCGGTATTTTTGATTTGATCAATACTTTCTCTGGTGGAGCTTTTAAAAGGCTTTCCATACTTGCTTTAGGGATTATGCCCTATATTACAACAAGTATTATTTTTAGCCTTCTGGGTGAGGTCATTCCGCAGCTAGCAGAGCTACAGGATGATTCAGATGGTCATAAAAAAATCCAGAAGTGGACGCGCTATGCAACGGTTCTTCTTTGCTGCGTTCAGGGTTATGGATTAGCAGCAGTATTTGAAACTTTTAAGAGTCCTGGTGGCGTGCCCGTGATTCCTGATCCAGGAATGTTGTTTAGGCTTACAACGATGATTACACTCGCTGGTGGGACTATGTTCTTGCTTTGGCTCGGTGAAAGAATTACAGAGTTTGGTCTTGAGAATGGTGTTTCACTAATTATTTTCGCTGGTATTGCTGTTGAGTTGCCATCTGAAGTTCTCCAAAAAATTACCTTATTTCAAAATGGAGAATTGTCAGGCTTTAATTTACTCCTAAGTTTTGGTGTTATTATAATCGGCTTTTATGTCGTTGCCTTCATCGAGAGGGCCTTTAGGAGCGTGCCTGTTCAATTCGCCAAAAAGGTTGTTCATAATCGTGTTTATGGAGGGTCGCAAAACCTCCCTATGCGTGTTGATACAGGTGGAGTAATGCCGCCAATCCTTGCCTCATCGCTATTGGCTGCACCTGCTACGATGGCCAGTTTTGTTGGTCAAAACAGCTCACTTAAGCCTTATTTAGAAGTTATACAGCAGTCCCTTTATCCAGGACAGATTCTCTTTAATATTTTCTTTGCAATGCTAATTGTTTACATGACGTATTTTTATGCTCCTATTCAATTTAAAACAAAGAAAGTGTCTGAAATGCTTCAGAAAAATAATGCTTTTATACCAGGGATTCGCCCTGGCACTAAAACAAAAGAATATTTAGACTACCTCCTTAATCGATTGACCTTTTTTGGCGCCCTGTTTCTTGTGGTTATCTGTATATTTCCAACCATAATTACTGGCGCTGACACTCGCTTTGGGGGCACTGCCTTGTTAATTTTGGTAAGTGTGTCTATGAGAGTAATGATGAATATCCAATCTTTCCTATATGCTGACCGTTATGAGACTTCTCACAAGTCAAAGGGTAAGTATAGCGGAAGCAACAGAAGGTTTTAATGGCTAAGCAGCTAATTTTACTAGGGGCTCCGGGCTCAGGAAAGGGAACCCAGGCCAAAAGACTGGTCACAGGTTATTCCTTTGGTCATCTTTCAACAGGGGACCTTTTGAGAAGTGAAATCCAGTCTGGGAGTGAGCTTGGTGTGAAGGTCACCGAGGTTATGAATGCTGGTAAGTTGGTCGATGATCAAACTGTGCTCGAGCTTCTTAATGCTAATTGTGATCTTGTTTCTAATAGTTATATTTTTGACGGTTTTCCTCGTAATAGAGAGCAGGCGAAATTATTAGATGACCATGTTCTCAAAGGTACAGATTCAGTCGCCATATTTTTTGATCTCGACCTGGAGCTATTGACTCAACGCCTTGTCAATCGCAGAACCTGCGGTGGCTGTGGTGAAATTTATAATCTTTTGTATAAGCCTCCGGTCAATGAGGGTGTATGCGATAAATGCGGCTCCTCAGAGCTTAAGCAGCGCAAAGACGATAATGAAGATACTGTTAGGACAAGGTTATCTGTCTTTTCTGATACTATAGGGCCAATCCTTTCTTATTATGAAGAATCAGGGAGGCTGTGTCGTCTTGACGCCTCAAGGGCGCCTGACGTAGTGTTTAGTGAATTAATTGAAAAAATAAAATAAATTAAATATTTTCTTGCAATGAGGTATTGACTCGGTTATATAAGCCAGAGTTAATTTGGACTAATTATGGCAGATCAAGATGTTATTGAAGTTGAAGGAGAGGTTAAAGAGCTCCTTCCTAACACAAAGTTCAAGGTAAAATTACCAAATGGTCATCATATTATCGCTCATATAAGCGGTAAAATGAGAATGCATTTTATTAAAATTTTACCCGGCGACCGTGTTTTAGTTGAAATAAGTAAGTACGATCTAAGCAAAGGTCGCATTATATATAGAAGTAAAGGTAAATAACGCGAAGGTGTGGTATGAAAGTTAGAGCTTCAGTAAAAAGAATGTGTAAAAATTGTGAAGTTATTAAGAGAAAAGGTGTTTTACGAGTAATTTGTAAAACAAACCCTAAACATAAACAAAGACAAGGTTAATTTAAAATTAATCGAGTAGGAGTGTAGCTATGGCGCGTATTCTTGGTGTTGATATTCCTAGAAATAAAGTTATGAAAATAGCTTTAAGATCTATCTACGGAGTTGGACCAACAGTTGCCCTTGAAGTATTGGGCAAATCAAACATCGATCCAAATAAAATTTCTAATGATTTGAACGAGGAAGAAGTTCAGACGATTCGTCGTATTCTTGAAGATGAATACAAGGTCGAAGGTGATCTTAGAAGAGAAGTTGGGTTAAACATTAAACGCCTCAAAGATATGAGTTGTTATAGAGGGATTAGGCACAGAAGAGGACTTCCTGTTCGCGGCCAAAGAACTTCTACTAACGCTCGTACTAGAAAGGGTCCAGCGACTGCAATTGCTGGTAAGAAATCTGTTAAACAGATGAAGTAATTTCGGAGGCGGACATGGTTAAGAAAGTATCTAATAAGAAAAAAGTTAAAAAGAATGTTACACATGGTATTTGCCATATTCAGGCATCTTTTAATAATACAATTGTGACTTTTACGGATCCTCAGGGGAATGCATTATCTTGGGCCTCGGCTGGTCAGTTGGGCTTTAGAGGTTCGAAGAAGTCGACCCCGTTTGCCGCTCAGACAGCTTCTGTTGAGGCGGCCAAAAAGGCGATGGAGCACGGCTTATCATCAGTAGATGTTCGAGTTAAGGGTCCTGGCGCGGGGCGTGAAAACGCTATTCGTGCGCTTTTAAGTGCTGGTTTAAGGATTACTTCTGTTGCAGATAGAAGTCCGATCCCGCATAATGGATGTCGAGCACCTAAAAGAAGAAGAGTTTAATTATTTAAGGAGTCGCCACAGATGGACAACTACATAGCAAAAAATTGGACAAGTATGATTCGGCCAGTGGCTCTTGAAGCTGACACGGATTCACTGTCCTCTTCATATGGCAAATTTGTCGCCAAGCCGTTAGAGAGAGGATATGGACAAACTCTAGGTAACTCTTTGAGAAGGGTTTTGTTATCTTCTCTTCAGGGTGCTGGGATTGTTGCCATTCGTATTGATGGCGTTGAGCACGAATT
Source organism: Bacteriovoracaceae bacterium (assembly GCA_041586955.1). Classification (GTDB taxonomy): domain Bacteria; phylum Bdellovibrionota; class Bacteriovoracia; order Bacteriovoracales; family Bacteriovoracaceae; genus JBFGZE01. Next base: position 39,684 of record JBFGZE010000004.1, on the reverse strand, counting down.
TGGTACCATTAATAACGTTAAAGAAGAAGTTTCAGAAATTATTCTTAACCTTAAAGAGGTTAGGTTTAAGCTGAAAGGGAAAGAAGACGTTATCTTAACGCTGGAAAAAACTGGTGAAGGCCCTGTTACAGGTGCTGACATTGAGGAAAATAACAACGTTGAAGTACTTAACCCAGATCATGTTATTGCAAACATTAGTTCTGGTGGATCTATCCGCCTAGAATTAAAAATAGCTCGTGGTAAAGGTTATGTTACGGCGCTGGATAATAAGGAAGAGTATGATCTACCAGTAGGTTGGATCTTTATCGATACACTTTTTTCGCCAGTGCATAGAGTAAATTACACAGTAACGAACTCTAGAGTTGGAAAAAGAACTGATTATGATAAGTTAACTTTAGAAGTGTGGACGAACTCTGGTATTGAGCCAGCTGATGCTGTCGCTTTTTCTGCCAAGATCTTAAGGGATCAGCTTGCTGTTTTCTTAAATTTTGAAGACGAGGAAGAAGTCGCTAGAATGGAAAGCAAGCCGCAGCAGACACAATCCACAACTAATAATGCTTTATTAAAACCAGTTAGTGAATTAGAGCTTTCTGTTCGTTCAGCTAACTGTCTACAGAATGCCAATATCAAGTATATCTATGAGTTGGTTTCAAAGACAGAGGGCGAGATGTTGCGCACCAAAAACTTTGGTCGTAAATCATTGAACGAAATTAAAGAAATTTTAGCCCAGATGGGATTAGGCTTAGGGATGAAAGTAGATAATATTCTCAAGGAAGCTCAAGAGAAAAACGCTGAATAGTAGGTAAGACAGGAGTTGCAGCGATGAGACATCAGAAAAAAAAATATAGAATTGGTACTAATCCCGCGCATAGAACTTCTCTTTTGAGAAATCTGGCCATTGAGGTTATTGACCATGGTAAAATTAAGACAACGCATACTAAATGTATGGCCGTTAAGGGCTTTGTTGAAAAATTAATCACATTAGCAAAAGTTGATACAGTTGCTAATAGAAGACTAGCTTTTCAAAAACTTAATAATAAAGATGCTGTTCAAAAGCTCTTTGGTGATGTAGCTCCTCGCTTTACAGAGAGACCTGGTGGTTACACTCGCGTTCTTAAGTTAGCTGACGGTCGTGTGGGTGATAATGCTAAGATGAGTTTTATCTCCCTCGTTGACTAATTACACGAATTAAAAAATGAAATGGAAGGACCTTCTTTTTTTAAGAAGGTCCTTTTGTTTATAGAGAGGTGCTTTTGTCAGGCTCACAAAAGATATTCGTCATTACCCTTATCATTGCAATTACTTTCGGCTATTCATTCTATCGTAAAAAAGAGATAGAGAAGCTGACTAGTAATCAAACGTTAATACTACAAAATCTTCCAGAATTCTCTTTTCAGGGTATAGATAGCGAGAACACACCTTTTAACCTGGATACACTTAAGGTAAGAAAGGAAAAAGTTTTTCTTTTTCATTTTTGGGGAACTTGGTGTGTTCCATGTGAAACGGAGTTACCAGAGTTTATAGAATTTGGAGAAAAGTTTGCTGATCAAGATGTTTTAGTTGTTCTCGTTGCTGCTAATGATACAAAAAAAGATGTGTTAAAATTTTTAAAAAGATTTAAACCTTTACCATCTAATTTTTTGACAGTTTTAGACCCGGACGGAAAAAATCTGCCTTTTTTTGGAACAATAAAGGTTCCGGAAACCTATGTTTTTGCTAGAGGGGGTAAGCATCTGCACAAGTTTGTAGGTCCCCAAAAATGGCTAGATGAGTCCTTAACCGAAAGAATTAAATTTTATTTATCAAGTACTCCCGAGTAACCCGCTGTAAATATAAGCTTAATATCCAAATTTTAGTCAATTTAAAGAATTGCTCGTCAAGTTTTTGATCATTCCTGCCGAAAAGTTAGACAAGAAAATTAAGACTATCGTCTACGGTCTAGCCAGGGGTACTTTATGATTAATTGGAAAGAGATGCGTTCTCTCCATGTTATTGCCAAACTGAATGAAATCTTGAGCAAGTGGTATGGGGTTGAATCTATTTGGGCAGATGCTAATTTTAAAATCCAAAGTGACCATTTAGAAAAAGACTTTGTGAATAATAACCACTTTTTAAAAGTACAATTGAATATCCAGATGGGTCATGAATTTCTTGCACAGGATATTGAAAAAATGACTGATCTTTTAAAAGAGCAAGGCCCAGGGCCTGTTGTTTACGATAGCTTTTTTAAAGGGATCAAGGGTGTTGCTTCTTCCATTTCTGTAGACGGTGAATACAAAGGGACAGTTTTGGCCTACCCATTTCTCTCTGACTCTATGACAGAAAGTGAAAAGGAAAATTTGATTGGGCAGGTTATAGAATGTGGTGGAAATGAAGCCGACGTTAGAAGCTGTATTGAGAACATTAAGCCTTTAAGCGCTGTTGATATTGAGTACCTTCAGGAATTAAATGACTTGGTGTCAGAAGAGATTGTCGACTTCCATGAAGAGATCATGAAAAGGGACGAGCGGATTAAAGAGCTTAACTCTGAATTAGGGGATAAATATCGTTATCATATGATGATTGGTAAATCGAAAAAAATGCAGCAAATTTATCATTTGCTCGATAAAATATCGACTTCGGAATCAAGTGTTTTTGTGCAAGGTGAAAATGGGACAGGTAAAGAATTGGTGGCAAAAGCGATTCATTTTTATTCTCCTCGTAAAGACAATATGTTTTTGGCCGTAAATTGCTCCGCCTTTAATGACAACCTATTAGACAGCGAATTATTTGGTCACGTAAAAGGTGCCTTTACTGGTGCTATTAAAGATAAGAAAGGTTTATTTGAGCAGGCGAATGGTGGAACTCTATTCTTGGATGAGATTGGGGATACATCCCTTAGTATGCAGGTTAAATTGCTTCGTGTTTTGCAGGAAGGAACTTATCTACCAGTTGGAGCGACAGCTCCTAAACGTTGTGATGTGAGAATTATCGCCGCTACGAATAAAAATATTAAGCAAATGATGAAAGATGGCGAGTTTAGAGAAGATCTTTATTATCGTATTAATGTAATTAATGTGGACTTACCTCCGTTAAGAGAAAGAAGCGACGACATTCATATCCTTTTGGAGCATTTTTTAAAGAAACGTTGTGATGAATCGGGGTTACCGATGAAGCAAATGTCTAAGAAATGCATGGAAAAGATGTTGGACTACCCATGGCCAGGAAACGTTCGTGAGCTTGAAAATGAAATCGAACGCCTTGTCGTATTGGCCGGCGATGATAAAATGGTGACTCCTGATTTGCTAAGCCCTCGTATTATAGAACATTCGGGGCGCTCTGGCAGTGGAGGGTCAAGTTTCGGAAATATCAGTACCTCTGGCACACTTAGACAGGCCCTTGAGGAGCTCGAAACCTTTATGATTCGAGAAGGTCTTAAGCGATGTAATTTTAATAAATCAAGGCTCTCAAAAGAGCTGGGAATTAGTCGCGCAAGCCTCATTATGAAGGTTGATAAATACGACCTTGATAAGAGGAAAAAAGCATCTGGAGAATAGCGTCAATTTATTGAGAACATAACGCAGAGAAATAGCCTCCTAAAGACGAATTGGTTATAGTACACCAGTCTTTAGGAGGTTTTTTTATGTCCGATTTGCTCGAAACGAAGCGACAAGAATTATTAGAATTAAGAGAAAAAGCAAACCTTGGTGGTGGTGTTGAAAGAATTGAAAAGCAACACGCGACCGGTAAATATACAGCACGTGAAAGAATAGAGAGATTGGTTGATCCAGGCTCTTTTATTGAATTCGATAAATTTGTCACTCATAAATGTGCATCTTTTGGTCTCGATAAAACTCACTATTTAGGTGATGGCGTGATTACTGGGATCGGTAAAATAAACGGCCAAAAGGTAGCTCTTTTTAGCCAAGACTTCACTTGTTGGGGAGGCGCTTTAGGTGCGGCCCACGCAAAAAAGATTTGTAAAATAATGGATTTTGCTCTTGAGAATAGAATTCCTATCATCGGTATGAATGATTCAGGTGGAGCAAGAATTCAGGAAGGAGTAGAATCTCTTGCTGGGTATGCAGATATTTTTTATCGTAATGTGAAGTGCTCTGGGGTGATTCCACAAATATCTCTTGTCATGGGGCCTTGTGCTGGTGGAGCGGTTTATTCTCCTGCAATCACAGACTTTATTTTTATGGTAGACAAAACATCTTATATGTTTGTCACTGGCCCAGATGTTATTAAAACTGTGACACACGAAGAAGTAACCAAGGAAGAACTTGGTGGTGCCTCCACCCATAATGAAAAATCTGGAGTTGTCCAATTTAAATGTGTTGATGAAGATGATTGTTTTGAGCGCGTTAGAGAATTAATGTCATATCTTCCGGCTTCAAATTTTAGAGATTCTCAGGCCAAAGCTAGTGCAGACTCTGTCTTTAGGGATAATACAAAAATTAAAGAGACTGTTCCAGTTAATCCAAAAAAACCCTATGATATGAAAGAGATTATTTTGGATATTGTGGATGATAGTCAATTTTTAGAAGTCCATAAAGATTATGCTAAAAATATTATCTGTGGTTTTGCTTCAATTGGTGGCATTAAAATAGGTATCGTTGCCAATCAACCACAAGTTCTTGCAGGAGTATTGGATATTGACTCTTCCTGTAAAGCAGGGCGCTTCGTCCGTTTTTGCGATGCTTTTGATATTGCGATTTTAACTTTGGTCGATGTCCCAGGATTCTTGCCGGGAACGGTTCAAGAGTACGGAGGCATTATTAAGCATGGATCTAAATTATTATACGCTTACGCTGAAGCGACAGTCCCCATGATTACATTGATTACAAGAAAAGCTTATGGTGGTGCCTATGACGTAATGGCATCTAAACATATTAAGGCAGATGTTAACTTGGCATACCCGACAGCAGAGATTGCAGTAATGGGGGCAGAGGGAGCTGTTAATATTGTTTTTAGAAATGAACTAAAAGGATTGGAAGGGGAGGCATTTGATAAGAAAAAGGCTGAACTTGTAACCAATTATGAAAAAGAATTTAATAACCCCTATCGTGCTGCTGAACTTGGCTATGTGGATTCGGTTATTTTTCCAGAGGAAACACGTTCTCGACTTTATGAATACTTTTGTATGCTTAAAGATAAAAAAGTCGAATTGCCAAGAAGAAAACATGGGAATATTCAGTTATGAAAACGAAACGAGTACTAATTGCCAATCGAGGTGAGATTGCCAATCGTGTGGCAAGGGCCTGTCGTGAACTAGGCCATACAGCTATTGGGTTCTATACCGATAATGAGTTGAATGCCCAGCATCTTCAGTATTGTGATGAATGGATTCATTTGAAAGGTAGCACTAATGCGGAAACGTATCTTAATATGGATGCCATAATTGAATTGGCCGTTCAGCACAAGGTTGATGGTATTCACCCCGGATATGGTTTTTTATCGGAAAATGGTATTTTCGCGGAAAAGTTGAATAAGGCAGGGATTGTCTTTATTGGTCCAAACGTGGAAGCGATAAAAGTAATGGGGGATAAGGCCACATCTAAGGCGCTAGCTCAAAAAGCAGGTGTACCAGTCGTTCCTGGTACATCGGAAGCTGTCCCGACCATCGCGGAAGCTATTAAAGTCGCGAATGAAATTGGTTACCCTATCTTGTTAAAGGCCGTTGCTGGTGGCGGTGGTCGCGGGATGCGAGCTTGTTATGATGAAGATGAAATTAAAAAGCAATTCGAGGCGGTGGGTAGAGAATCTTTATCTGCTTTTGGCAATGGGGATCTATTAGTTGAAAAGCTAATTCTTAACCCTCGTCATATTGAGGTTCAGATTCTAGCAGATAAAAAAGGTAATGTTTTTCACTTTTTTGAAAGAGAGTGCTCAGTGCAAAGACGTCACCAAAAAATTATCGAAGAAGCGCCATCGCCTTTTATTGGTGAAGATGAAGAGCTTCGAAGAGAGCTATGTGAAACAGCTGTGAGACTCGCAAAAGCAGTCAATTATGACTCCGCAGGTACTGTCGAGTTCATTATGGGCGAAGATAAGTCTTTTTATTTCCTCGAAATGAATACGAGAATACAAGTTGAACATCCTATTACTGAAGAAATTACGGGCGTCGACTTGATCGTTTGCATGATTCAGTCTGCTTTTGGTGAGGATTTAAATATACCCTCCCAAGAGTGGATTACTCGCAGTGGTCACGCTATTGAGTGTCGTATTTGTGCCGAAGATCCAATTACTATGTTGCCGTCCCCTGGGCTTGTAACGGGCTTTGAGACGAATTTTCCCCAAGGGGTGAGATTTGATCATTGCTTGTTTAAAGACTTGGAAGTGACGCCCGACTTTGATCCTATGGTTGGCAAGCTTGTTGCGAAAGGTATCGTTCGAAGTGTTGCAATCCGTAAAATGAGAGCAGCACTTGAAGGTGTTTATATCGAAGGACTAAAAACGAATATTCCTCTTCATAAAGTTATTATGAATGAAGAAACTTTTATCGCGGGTAAATATTCAACAAGCTATATCAGCGAAATCGCACCTCAGGATAAAATCAATACTGAAGTTGATTTTACTTCCATTTACAAAAAAATGGCAGGAATTGAAGCGAAAAGGTTGGGGATGTAGAAGATGAGAACTTATTTAATTGATAGTGAAAAAAATGAAGTTGTTGTTGATCTTACTAAAACGATTATTCACTCTAGCGATAAGGTCGAATTTGAATTCTCTTCATTTGTTGACTCAGAATTAGTGAATAAAAAATCTGTGATCATACGCCAATTGGCGGGTTCCTATTTTTATTCTGAAAATGGTGTTTCTTGGAGTAAGATCGCTAAGCAAAAGCTTCCCAAGAAAATTTTAAGTATTGATCGTGTTTTTGATGTGTATCGGGGTTATAAGCCAAGTGGTCTCGCTGGTGGTGGAGAAGGGGCCTTATTAACTCAAATGCCAGGCAAGATTGTTAAAATCCTAGTCAAGGAAGGTGATGAGGTCTATAAAGGACAAACGCTAGTCATCCTGGAAGCAATGAAAATGGAAAATGAAATTAAGTGTGGAGTAGATGGGGTCGTAAAAAGCATTCACGTAAAAGAAGGTGATGCATTAGATTCAGGCATTTTAATGCTTGAAGTGGAGTAAAATATGTCAAATCCAGAGTTTAACGTACCGAACATAAATCCCAAAACTGTCCTGATAGTAATTGCGATTATGATTACAGTCATATTCGGCAGGACTGTTTTTTATACTGTTGAGCCCGATGAGGAAGCCGTTATTATTCGCTTAGGGCGCTATATGCAAACGACAGCGCCAGGTTTTCATTTTAAGATTCCTTTTGGTGTCGATAAGGTCATTAAAGTAAAATCTAAACGCGTTTTACAGGAAGAATTTGGTTTTCGGACTACAAACACGAGCACCAGAAGAACGACATACTCTAGTGGTGAGCATGATGGAGAGTCTCTCATGCTAACAGGTGACCTCAATGTCGCCGATGTAGAATGGGTTGTTCAATATCAAATTTCAGACCCCTTTAAGTTTTTATTTCAAACAGAAGCACCAAGGCGTAATATACGGGACGTTTCAGAATCTATTATGAGACGGGTTGTTGGGGACCGTTATGTCACTGAGGTTCTAACGACAGGAAGGGTTGAGATTGCGACAGAAGCTCAGAAGCTTATGCAAGATGTTCTTAATAAGTACGATATGGGTGTTAAAATTGTTACTGTGAAGTTACAGGATGTGAACCCTCCAGAAGTGGTTAAACCATCCTTCAATGAGGTTAATGAGGCCAAGCAAGAGCAAGAAAAGGTAATTAATCAGGCCGAAGAAGCTTATAATAAAGTAATTCCGGAGGCGCGTGGTAAGGCCGAAAAATTAATCTCTGAAGCAGAAGGATTGGCCGAGGCGCTAGTGAACAGGGCCAAGGGTGATACCGCAAAATTTAACGAAGTATTAAAAGAGTATAAAAGAGCTCCGACAATTACTAAAAAAAGAATTTACATTGAAACAATGGAAACCATTTTCAAAAACTTCGACGACTTAACAATCGTCGATAGTAAAATTAAAGGTATATTGCCAGTGTTTTCTGAAAAAGGGGTTACAGATGCAAGTAAATAAATTGGCAATTTTGCCTGTCCTTATTTTAGCTTTGATTATAGTTACATTTTCTTCCGCCTTTGTTGTCGACGAAGGTCGGCAGGCCATTATTACTGAATTTGGTAAGCCTATTGGAGCACCTATAACAGAGGCAGGACTCCATTTTAAATTACCATTTTTGCAAGAAGCTCGTTATGTTGATAAGAGAATTTTGAGTTGGGATGGGTTCCCGAATCAAATCCCTACAAAGGATAAAAAGTATATTAAGGTTGATACGACGGCACGTTTTAAAATTATAAATGCTTTAAAGTTTATTCAGACGGTTCGCAATACTAGTGGTGCGAAGGCAAGACTTGATGCCATTCTCGATTCTGCCACTCGGGATGTGATATCTAATCAAAACCTTGTTGAGGCAGTGAGAAATTCAAACGCAATTATTGATAAAATTGCAGAACGAGAAAGAGAATTAAAAGACAGAAAGGCAAAGGGTGAACCCGTACTGGAAGAGGAAGTGACGGGCTCCATTGATGAAATTCAAGTTGGTCGTGAAAACCTTTCAACCATGATTGCGGAAGTCGCGGACAAAGAATTGCGTAATCTTGGAATTCAATTAATTGATGTGCAATTAAGACGAATTAGCTATGAGGAATCTGTAGAGCGTAAAGTCTATGAGAGAATGATTTCTGAAAGGCAGAGAATTGCTCAGAAGATTCGCTCGATTGGTCAAGGAGAGAAGGCCAAGATTGAAGGTCGCCTAACTCGAGATCTACAGAAGATTGATTCAGAGGCCTATAAAGATGCAGAGAAGATAAAAGGTAAGGGAGAGGCCATTGCTGTAGGGATTTATGCAAAGTCTTTCGCTAAAGACCCTTCGTTTTTTGAGTTTTTAAGAACGATGGACGCCTATAAAAACTCGATGACTGCCAAAACTAAAATGCTATTTAGCACAGAGTCGGAGTTCTTAAGATACTTTAAAACTGTAAAATAAAGTTTTAGTGCTTTAAATAAGTGTAGCTTTTTAAACACTCTTCGTAAAAGTTAACTAGTTTAACACCTTCCCGAGGAAGAATCCTTCCTCGGCTAATTTCCTTGTTAACCATTTTTTTCATTTTCTGGGCCATGTATTCAGGATTATATTGCATGGTCGCTAAGACATTAGAGGCACTATTTCCTTGAATAAACTCTTCAATGTAAAATCCTTGCGGATCAGCAGCATCAGAATAGATATGAACTTCATTGAGTCGACCAAATAGATTATGCATATCTCCCATGACATCTTGATAAGCGCCAGTTAAAAATAGGCCAATAAGGTATTCTTCGTCGTGTTTTAACTCGTGAAGGGGAACGGTGTTGGCGATACCATCAAGAGAAATAAAGCGGTCAATTTTTCCATCGGAATCACAAGTGATATCAGCAATAGAGCAGTTTTGAGTAGGCTTTTCGTTTAGCCGAGTAATAGGCATGATTGGGAGCAATTGTTGAATGGCCCAGGTATCCGCAGCAGATTGAAATACGGAGAAATTACATAGATATTGAGGAGATAGTTTTTCTTTTAGGCTCTGAAGGCCCTCTGGAATAAAATCATTATTTGCAATGATAGGAACAATACTATTCATTATTTGATTGAAAAGAGTGTCGATTTTTGCCCTTTCGACAAGCGAGAGGATTCCTAGCTTAAAGGCCTGAAGGGACTCTTCTCGGTATTGAAGAGCATCATTATAGATTTCTTGATAATTTTCTGATGTGAGAAGATTAATCAAGTCTCTCATATTATCAACAAGGATATGTTCGCCGGCCATTTTTTTAGTTTCATAAACCATTTGGTCAGCTGAGATTTTATCGATGATATTAGTGATGACACAGGAATGGTGAGCGGTAATTGCTCGACCACTTTCCGTTACAATTGAGGGGTGGGGGACACCTTCTAGATCGCAAATTTGTTTAAGTCCATAGACGATGTCAGCAGCGTATTCAGAAATACTATAATTAGTTGAAGAGTCATTAGTTGAGCGACTGCCGTCATAATCGACACCTAAGCCGCCACCTACATCGAAGTACTGAAGGTTAACGCCCATTTTTATGAGCTTGGCGTAAATACGTCCACCTTCATTAAGAGCATCTTTAAAGGTTCTAATATCGGAAATTTGGCTTCCAATATGGAAGTGAAATAACTTAATACTTTCTTTTAAGTGGCTATCCTCGAGTAATTGAACGGCATTAAGTATTTCTGCAATGGTGAGGCCAAATTTTGCCTTGTCGCCACACGACTTTGCCCATCTTCCCTGGCTTTGAATGGATAGTTTTGCGCGAATTCCAATCAAGGGAGTGACGCCCATTTCCTTGGATAATTTTAATAGTTTTGGAAGTTCTGAGAATTTCTCTATAACAATGACTATTTTTTTACCGAGCTTTGTGCCCATGAGACCAAGTCGTAAATAATCTTCGTCTTTATATCCATTAAGGATTGTTAGTGAGTTTGTGTTGTCATTAAAAGCAAGTGCAGTGAGAAGCTCGGCCTTGGAGCCTGCTTCAATACCAAAATCAAATTTTGATCCTGCTTCGATAATCTCTTCGACCACTTCACGCATTTGGTTAACTTTTATCGGATAGACGCCCATATAGCGTCCTTCATAATTTGCCTCTTCTATTATGTCACGAAACTTTTTATTTAGAATTTTCACTCTCTCTCTTAAAATATCGTGAAACCGAATGACTGCCGGAAGAGTGATATTCTGTGCCTTCATTTCCTTGATTACTTCATTAATAACTATAGGAGGTGACTTTGAATCTGGAGTTGCGGTTAATTCACCTTTATCATTGATTGTAAAATAGCCATTGCCCCATTTTTTTACATGATAAATTTTTTCAGCATCTTCTTTTGTAAATAACGTAGTCATTTTTAATCGTTCCTCATTGCTAGTGAAATTTCTCTAACAACTTTAGCTGCAAAAACGGAGCTGTTTCCTGTTGAATCAATATTTGGTGCAAGTTCTACAATATCTGCACCCACAAAGTTTTTATTTTTTAAAACTTTAATTAAAGAAATAAAACTATGAAAGTCTTCCCCTCCAGGCTCAGGTGTTCCGGTTCCTGGGAAGAAGGATGGATCAAAATAATCCAAATCTAAAGTTAAATAGATAGGCCTTTGGTCAGCAATCTTACTGACTCTCTCTAAAAAAAACTGTCGAGATTTAGCTAACGTATGATGTTTATTCATCCACTCAAATTCTTCTCTGGTTCCACTTCGAATGCCATATTGGATAAGTTGATGACCATTTTTAAAATGATCCAATACTCGTCTGATAATGGAAGCGTGAGAATAATGGTGCCCCTCATAGCCATCCCGTAAATCTGCATGGGCATCCAGATGAATGAGGACGAGGTCATCAAATTGCTTAAGATAGGATTTTATGGGGGCAAATGATATAGAGTGCTCCCCTCCAATAGTAATGATTTTATGTGTAATGCCGAGAGTTTTACCTGGTATGTGTGAAAAGAAAAAGCCGTTGGCCTTATGATAAGCTTCATCAATATTATTATAGCTTTGAGGAATAGGTATATTTCCCAAGTCGAATAAGTCTTCTTTGGACTCTAGGTCCCGGTTTAAATAAGGTGAATAAGACTCTATTCCGTAACTGACGTCCCGGAGAGCATTGGGCCCTAGTTTTGTTCCTTTTCTAAAGCACGCGGTGCCATCAAACTCGAAGCCGACAAGATAAGTTCCCTCTTGGTCAAACTCAACTTTGGAGGTTGAAAATTCAAATGGAGTCGTGGGCTGTAGAAATTGATTCATAAGTATCTCGAAAACAAACAATTAATAAATTTTTATACCGAATAAATGTAAAATATCAATAATCTTGAACAATCTTCCGTAGGTAACATGACCATTAGAAGATCTAAGTGTCTGATTTTTAAAGATTGGATTCTTTCATAAATTGAAGATACAGCTCTTCTGCTGCTTGGAGGGCCGTTTTATTGTTTTCTTGAACGAGAGTCGTCAACCTTTTTTTGTGACCTTGAAGAGATGGGCTCTTATTGATTTTCGATTCAAAAATTTGAAAAAATAGTTTTTGCATCCATTCAATCTTTTGGCGGTCTCTTTTTGCCTTTAAGAGTGGTGCATTTTGCTCTGAAAAATATTGATCAATCATTTTTGAAATATCTTCAAATCCCACCTTATCAATAGCTGAACAAGTGAGGACTCGTGGGGACCAATGGGTATCCCGGTGAATTATTTGAAGTGCGCTTTCGTACTGACTCTGTGTTTGTAGGGCAAAGGGAACCAATTCACCATCTGCCTTGTTGATGATAATTCCATCAGCAAGCTCGACAATCCCTTTTTTAATTCCTTGAAGCTCATCACCAGAATTGGGGATCAGAAGCATCATGAAGAAGTCCACCATTGAGGCCACATCATATTCTGATTGCCCGACTCCTACAGTTTCAATAAGAATCGTATCAAAGCCTGCAGCTTCACAAAGGAGAATTGTTTCTCGTGTTTTTTGAGCAACGCCTCCTAGTGAACCTGCTGTCGGTGAGGGGCGAATAAAAGCGTTACTCTCTCGGGATAGATTCTCCATTCTGGTCTTGTCGCCCATAATACTGCCACCACTAATGGGGGAGCTAGGATCAACAGCTAGAACTGCAACTTTCTTGCCTTGAGAGATAAGATTGAGACCAAAGGATTCGATAAATGTCGATTTACCAACTCCAGGAACTCCGGTGATTCCGATACGCCTAGCATGCTGGACATTTGGGAGTATTTCTTCAAGCAATTCCTTTGCTTGGTTCTGATGAATTGGATTAGTTGATTCTATTAAAGTGATGGCCTTCGCTAAAGTTCTGCGGTCACCTTTGCGCAATAAATCTAACGAAATATTCATATTTTTACCCTAAATTCTCATTAATGGATTTAAGTACTTCTTTTGCACTAACGGGGATAGGAGTACCTGGGCCGAAGATTCCTTTGACTCCGACTTTATAAAGAAAGTCATAATCTTGTTTTGGAATAACTCCACCAACAACAACAATGATATCTTGGGAAGAAAGCTTTTCAAGCTCTTTTAAAAGGTCTGGAACGAGAGTTTTATGGCCAGCTGCTTGAGATGACACGCCAATGACGTGAACATCATTTTCAATGGCCTGTTTGGCAACTTCTTCGGGTGTAGAAAATAGAGGAGCAAGGTCGATATCAAAGCCGACATCTGCAAAAGCAGTGGCAATAACTTTTGCTCCGCGATCATGGCCATCTTGTCCCATTTTAGCAACTAGCATTCGGGGGCGTCTCCCTTGTTTTGATTCAAACTCTTTAACCTCTGCAATGATTTGTTGCCAGTTTTGATCTTCCATATATTGACCACCATAAACACCAGATACTGTTTGGGCCTGAGCCGAATAGCGACTCCAGACTTTTTCAAGCGAGTAAGTAATTTCTCCGACACTGCAACGTAAGCGAGCTGCTTTAACCGCAAGGTCTAGGCCATTACCTTCACCTGTTTCGGCATATCGAGTTAAGTCATCCAATGCTGCTTGTGCCTTTTCATTATCTCTTGTTTTACGGGTATGGTTAAGCCTTTGAATTTGACTTTTTCTTACGGCAATATTGTCTATTTCAAGAATATCTATCTCTTCTTCTTCATCGATCGTATATTTATTCACACCAACAATAACTTCTTCGCCACGGTCAATTTTTGCCTGCTTTTTCGCGGCAGACTTTTCAATATTGAGCTTTGGGATACCAGTTTCAATGGCCTTAGCCATACCTCCTGCTTCATCTACTTCTTTAATTATTTTTCGGGACTTGTCTGCAATTTCATTTGTTAGGGACTCCATAAAATAGGAGCCGCCCCAGGGATCAACAACTTTTGTTATTTGTGATTCCTCTTGAATAATAATTTGAGTATTGCGTGCGATGCGTGCTGAAAACTCACTTGGAAGAGCGACGGCCTCATCAAGGGCATTTGTATGTAGGGATTGCGTACCACCAAACACGGCGGCCATGGCCTCAATCGTTGTTCGAATGACGTTATTATAAGGGTCTTGCTCAGTGAGAGACCAACCACTTGTCTGGCAATGGGTCCGAAGCATTTTCGATTTTTGGTTTTGAGGATTATAGGTATCTACTATCTCGGACCATAATAACCTCGCGGCCCTTAGTTTAGCGATTTCCATATAGAAGTTCATGCCTATACCAAAGAAAAACGAAAGCCTTGGTGCGAAGTCGTCAATTTTCATCCCGGCCTTAATGGCAGTTTCAATATATTCTTTACCATCGGCCAGCGTGTACGCTAGTTCTAAAGCAGCATCTGCGCCCGCTTCTTGGATATGGTAACCCGAAATAGAAATAGAATTGAACTTCGGCATATGGTTGGAGGTATATTTAAAAATATCAGCGATCATTTGCATGGAAGGCTTAGGAGGATAAATATAAGTATTTCGGACCATGAATTCTTTTAAAATATCGTTTTGAATGGTACCGCTTAATTTCTCTGGAGAAACGCCTTGCTCTTCAGCAGCAACAATATAATTTGCTAAAATAGGAAGAACTGCACCATTCATTGTCATGGAAACAGAGACTTTATCTAGCGGAATCCCGTCAAATAGAATTTTCATATCCTCAACAGTATCGATGGCCACACCAGCTTTACCAACATCTCCTGTTACTCGCGGATGATCTGAGTCGTATCCTCTATGGGTTGCTAAATCGAAGGCAACAGAAATGCCCTGTCCTCCTGCTGCAAGTGCTTTGCGGTAAAATGCATTGGATTCTTCTGCCGTTGAGAAGCCGGCGTATTGGCGGATAGTCCAAGGTCTTCCTGTATACATCGTGGCACGGGGGCCGCGGATAAACGGCTCTAGCCCGGGCATCGTATTGTTTAAAGGAAGTTGATCAAGGTCCTCCTTAGTATAGAGAGGTTTTATAGTGATATCTTCAGGGGTTTCCCATTGGAGTTCATCTAAATTTTTTCCTCGCAATTCCTTAGCGGCAAGCTTTTCCCAATCAGATCGGTTAAATTTGGGGGGGTTATATTGATCACTGGACATAAATACCTCAAATTGCATAATAAATACTTTTATATTCCTTACCAGATAAATTTTAGTTCTGCCATAACTGCCAATGATTGGACACAAAATCTAAAGTTAAAGGAGTGTATTTCCGTCAAATAACGCGTTTTGACAAAATCTGATATAATGTAAGAGAGATCTGAGATCTAGCTGGGAGGTTTATTTGGCCGGTGATCAAGGTGTTTTAGACCATTTAATTTTAGAATCAAGCTTGCAATCATTTTTCTTTGATGAGCTTTCCAAAGTGAATGCCAAATCAACGAGTCCAATTTCAACAGATACTCTTTTTTATTGTAGCTTAGTGATGGATAGTTTTGGTGATTCTACTAATTACTTTGAGGAGAGTGACGGGAAGGTAAAAGAAAAAGTGCTTGGTCTTAAGCTTTTAGAATGCGGGCAGTATCCTATTAATGAGCAAAAGCGAATCTTAAAAGATATTGCGGATACATCGTTATTTCTTTGTGGTTTTTTTTCTGATTCAATAAATCGCAAGATAGTTGACTATAGTTATTATCAGGAGCTAGGGCAAGTTGCATATACCAGGTTAAATAATATGGTTCCAAGTTTTTTTGAGATCCCTGCGTTCTATAAAAAAATGTCACACTCATTTAGCCCTGTCGCGGATTTAATGAGCGTGGTTGCTGAAAAGAATTTTAAAGAACACGCAGAGAGCGGCGAATTCTTAATCTTTGCTGGCGATCGTAAGTTAAAGGTAGGTTAATATTATTTCTTACCGACGATTACCTCAAACATCTCATTATTAAAAAGCTTTTTAACACCCTGTTGGAAATTCTCGTAGTCCATTTCTTTAATCTTTTTCTGGTTATTGTGAAATTCATCAAGTCCTAGTCCATGTAAGCAATTAATTGAGTAAAGGTTGGCATAATCATCATTGGTTTGAATGTTGATTAAATTTTGGCCTTCAATCATTTTTTTTACTCGATTAAACTGAGCTTTTTTGAGGCCTTTCGTTTTAATTTTGCCGAGAATATTTCTGATTGCCTCAGTTGCAGCTTCGACTTTGTCATGGCCACTGGCCATATAGATTCCCCAGAATCCCCCTTCTAAAGCGGAAAAGTGAATTGGTTGGGCCGTATAGCAAAGTCCTTTTTTATCTCTTACATCAACAAAGAGCTCTGAGGATTGACCTGAAAGATGAGTGGTTATAATTTTTAGCAAGAGGTTACGATCATCAGCGAGGGGAACTGATGGCATTCCAATAAAGATGTGAGTTTGTTCGCGGTCCATTTCTATTGAAATGTTCTTCAGGTGTGGTTTAACTTGGTGCTGCCTCTTAATATTTTTAAATGATCTTTTAATATCAAGAATGTGCCTTCTAACTTTATCTTCTATTTCAAAACGACTTAAGTCTCCACAATAGGTAAAAAGTAAAGATTTTGCTTTAAGATTTTCTTGATGTAGGTTTCTAATATCGTCAAGACTTATATTGGCATGGGACGAAGGTGTACCTATAACATTAAGCGCGTAAGGGTGGTTTCCAAATACAACTTTACCAACTTCTTTAAAACAGGTTTTAACTGGGTCTTTTTCTTGGTCAAGTAATTGGCGTAAAGTGATCATTTGGTCATGATTAAATAATTCTTCGTCAAATGATGGATCGATAAGGCTTTGAAAAAACTCGTTGAATAATTCATCTGTCTGATGAGAAAGTCCATGAAGTATAAGGCCGTAGGCGTTTCTTCCAGAGAAGCCACTAAGGTTCGCTGAATTTTCTTCCAATGTCTGCCTTAGTTCGGCATAAGGTTTATTTTTATGACCTTTCGCAAGAAGGCTGCCAGTTAAATGATAAATCCCATTATTTTTATGAGTTTCTTCAGTGAGACCACCTTTTAAATAGGCCTGCATAACAAAGGTTGGAGTCATGGGATTTTGACGATAAATGAGTGAAACCCCGGGAGCGATGGGAATATGTTCGACCTGCGGGTCATATTTTGATTTGCCAATATTATTTTTATTAGTATTGTTTCTTAATTTTGTATTGGAAATATTCTCTAGCTTTCGGTTGAATTGCTCAAGCTTTGTCTTAACAGATTCAAGTTTGCCATTATTAGGAATTTGGCAGGTTAGGTGAATCGGGCGAGACAGAATATTTCGGATTGATTTATTCACTTCTTCAATATTAACATCCTTTATACGGGACAAGAAAACTTCTTCGCAATTGATATCGCCATTTTGAGCAAACCCGTGACCTAGAGAGAAGGCAAAAGCTTCAATTGATTCTTTTTCATAAATTTTAGAGGCAAGGTATTGATTTTTAATTTTCTTCAAGTCGAAATGATCAAATCCCTCTTTATAAACTTTAGTGAGTACTTGGTTGAGCTTAGTCAAAACTTTATTTAAGTTTTCGTAAGGGAAGCTTGCCTTAATGAAATGGGCCCCTCCATTAGACATAAACATTGTTGAACAACTACAGTTATTGGCCAGCGTTCCGTCGAGCACTAGGTATTTAAAAAGAATTGATGATTCACCATGGCCAAGACAATTGAGGGCCAAGTCTTCAATGGCAGATTCTTTTTTGTCAAAGGGGGGGGCCTCAATGGTAAGGTAGAGATTCATTGTCTCAATATCTTTGTGGTGGACATCTATCTTTGCTTTATTCGCTAATTTAAAATTGGGGAATACTGTGCTTGGCCCTTTTGGAAGCTTGAATTGATTAATCTTTTTTTCGATATTTTTTTGATTCTTTAAGTCACCAGCAACAACCAATAAGGCATTGGATGAATTGTAGAATTTTTTACGGAAGCGAATTAATTGTTCTCGTGTAAAGTTTTTAATATGTTTTTCTGTTCCTAAGATGGGGTGCTTATAGCCCTTGGTAAAACAATTCTTTTGTAGGTTTTGAAATAAAAATTGAGTAGGGCTATCGATGGACCTCCGATATTCCTCAAAGACCACCCCTCTTTCAGGAACAAGATCTTCCATTCTGAATTCAGGATTTGAAACCATGTCTAATAAAATGTCGCAGGTTTGATGAATTTTATTGCTCGGTGTGTTGATATAATAGCAAGTGTAATCAAAACTAGTGAAGGCGTTAATTTCACCACCAAAAGATTCGACTTCCATCGCAATATTGGCCCCCGGCCTTGTTTTCGTGCCTTTAAAGAACATATGCTCTAAAAAATGGGCGACGCCGAAATCTTCCTTGTCTTCGACTACTGACCCGGCGCGAAACCACACCTGAACTGTACCAGAGGGGCTTCCGGGTGAATTAATAAAAAGAGTTTTAAGTCCATTATCTAATTGAGTTAAATGCTTATCCATTTTGTGGCTTCCTGCTAGAATATTGTCTGGACAAATTCTACCATAATCTTTATCAAAAATAACTGTAAGTCATGGAAAACAAAAAAAATGCGATTAAATCGCTCTACATTCATTTTCCCTTTTGTCGACATCTTTGCAATTATTGCGATTTTTTTAAGTCTATTCCCAAGGGCGAAGATGATTTAACTCAATTCGAATTACAATTTAAAGATTCCTGGGATCACCATCAAAATTTTCTCCACGATAAAGATTACCAGATGGATCAGTTGGATACCCTCTATATTGGAGGTGGAACTCCTTCTTTATGGGGGGAGAGAGGAAGTCTATTTTTAAAAAACCTTTTCCATAATGAAAATTTATCCTTGGTAAGTGGGGGTGAATTTACTTTGGAAGTTAATCCCGGTTCATGGCGAGAGAATGATCTTAAGGCCTGGCAAAGTTTTGGAATTAATCGCTTTTCACTGGGAATTCAATCTCTAGATCAGAGATTTCTTAAAATTTTAGACAGGGTTCATAATCTTCAGGATGTTCACGATACATTGACTTTTTTTTCAAATAACGAATTTAACTTTTCGGTTGATCTCATGATGGGATTACCTTTTTCCGAAGATTACAAACGAGATATAGAGAAAGAACTTGAAGTCATTCTATCTTATTCTCCGATGCATATCAGCCTATATATTTTAACGATAAAGGATAATTATTGTCATTACGATCATATGCCAGCGGAAGAGTTTGTTCAGGAAGAATATTTTAAAGTAGTAAACCTTTTGAAAAAACGCGGTTTTGAGCATTACGAGGTTTCAAACTTTGCAAAACCTGGTTTTGAGTCGGTTCATAACTTAAAGTATTGGAATCGAAACTCCGTCGCGGCACTTGGACCTAGTGCCACCGGTTTTTTGAAAGAAGATGAAATTCGCTATAAATGGAAGCCTTATAGACCAGATTTTGATCTTGAAAATTTAACAACGAGAGAGGCCGAGTTAGAAAATTTATACTTAGGGCTACGTCTCCATTCTGGCGTCACCATAGAAGAATTATTAGAAAAAGTGGGTTCTCAGGAAAAATTAATGGCAAAAATCGAGACCTGGGAGAGTTCAGGATTGTGCACCATGACCAACGGGATTTTAAAGCTAACAAGCGCAGGATTTCTTATCATGGATACGATATTACAGGATATATTAAAATTAACGCCATAATTTCATCGACTTACGGTCCGCCCGATTTTATTTTTTTGGGTATCCTTGACATTCGCCAGGGAGGCTCCATTTTAAGTGTGTAACAAATATTGAGTTAATGAAGGAATGAAGTATGAATCAAGATGCTCAGAACGCAGAGAAACCTGAAGACGCAAAAATAGAAGAAGTTGCAGAGGGTGAAAATATTGAAGAACCAGAGGTGACCAAGCCTGAAACTGTTGACTACAAAGAGAAATACTTTTATCTCGCAGCAGAAATGGACAATATGCAAAAACGTTTTGCAAGAGAAAAAGAAAACCTTCTCAAGTTTGGGAACGAAAAAATTCTCAAAGGTCTAATAGATGTAGTTGATAACCTCGATCGGACCCTCGATGCTGTTAGTGATGAAGCAGATGAAAAAATAAAAAACATCTCAACAGGTGTTGATATGGTGAGGACTCAGTTCTTGGATATATTAAAGCAAAATGGTCTCGAGACAGTCGAATCAGTTGGTAATGTTTTTGATCCGAATTTTCATGAGGCCATGGCGCAACAGCCAGCAGAGGGAAAGGAAGATCAAGAGGTCTTGGTTGAGCTTCAAAAAGGGTATCTTTTAAATGGGCGATTGTTAAGGCCAGCAAAAGTAGTAATAGCAAAAAATGATTAAGAAATAATTTTAAGGAGTTTGTAATGGGTAAGATTATTGGAATTGATTTAGGTACGACAAATTCATGTGTCGCAGTATTAGAAAATGGGAAGTATAAGATTATTCCCAATGCCGAGGGACATAATACAACACCTTCTGTTGTTGGCTTCGGTAAAAATGATGAGAAACTTGTTGGTCAAGTTGCAAAAAGACAGGCGGTCACTAATCCAACAAAAACAGTTTATGGGATTAAGAGATTAATTGGTAGAAAAGCGACTGCTCCTGAAGTCGATAAGTTTTCTAAAGTCGCTCCTTTTGAAATCTTTGCCAATAAAAATGGAGACGCTTGGGTAAAAATTGAAGGGAAGGAAATGGCCCCTCAAGAAATTTCTGCGACAGTTTTAGAAAAAATGAAGCAATCGGCAGAAGATTATTTAGGTGAAACTGTAACGGAAGCAGTTATTACTGTTCCGGCTTATTTTAATGATGCCCAAAGACAAGCAACTAAAGATGCTGGTCGTATCGCGGGTCTCGAAGTTAAAAGAATTATTAATGAGCCAACTGCTGCAGCCTTGGCCTACGGTTTAGAAACAAAAAAAGATAAAAATATTGCGGTTTTCGACCTTGGCGGTGGTACTTTCGATATTTCAATTTTAGAAATTACAAGTGACGGTGTCTTTGAAGTAAAGGCAACCAATGGAGATACTTTCTTAGGTGGTGAAAACTTTGATGAAGACTTAATCAATTATTTGGCCGAAGAATTTAAAAGTCAGGAAGGAATAGATTTAAGAAATGATCAAATGGCCCTACAGCGTTTAAAAGAAGCTGCAGAAAAAGCAAAGCACGAACTTTCAAACGTAACCGCAACTGATGTTAATCTACCATTTATTACCGCAGATGCTTCCGGTCCAAAACATTTAAATATCAGTATCACAAGAGCAAAGTTTGAAAGCTTAATTGAAAAAGATATTAATGCCCTCCTTAAGCCTTGCGAAACTTGTATTAATGATTCAGGCCTTGATAAAAATGAAATTGATGAAGTGATTCTTGTTGGTGGTTCAACTCGTATTCCAGCAGTACAGCAAAGAGTAAAAGAAATTTTTGGTAAGGAGCCTTCAAAAGGTGTTAACCCTGATGAAGTTGTTGCTGCAGGCGCGGCCATTCAAGGTGGTGTTCTTGCTGGTGACGTTAAAGATGTTCTTCTACTTGATGTAACTCCACTATCTCTCGGTATTGAGACTCTTGGTGGCGTTATGACTAAAATCATTGAGAAAAACACAACAATTCCTACAAAGAAATCACAGGTGTTTTCAACAGCTCAGGATAATCAGCCAGCTGTTAGCATTCATGTACTTCAGGGCGAAAGAGAATTTGCTAACGATAACAAAACTCTTGGTCGCTTTGACCTAACTGACATTGCTCCAGCGCCAAGAGGTGTACCTCAAATTGA
This sequence comes from Bacteriovoracaceae bacterium, assembly GCA_041586955.1. Classification (GTDB taxonomy): domain Bacteria; phylum Bdellovibrionota; class Bacteriovoracia; order Bacteriovoracales; family Bacteriovoracaceae; genus JBFGZE01. The sequence goes on along the minus strand of JBFGZE010000004.1, from coordinate 17,987 downwards.
TGTTATTTTTGACATTGATGCCAATGGGATTGTACATGTCTCGGCCGTTGATAAGGCCACAAATAAATCACAGGAAATTAAGATTACTGCAGGTTCAGGCCTTTCTGAAGAAGAAATTAATAACATGGTACGAGAGGCTGAAGAGAACCGTGAAGAAGATCAAAAAAGAAGAGAAGTCGTTGATACCCATAATCAATTAGATGCTATGATTCTTGCTTCTGAAAAAACTATTAAAGATGGTGAAGGAAAAATTTCCGAGCAATCTAAGAGTGATTTAGAGGCGGCAATTACTGAAGCTAAAGGTAAGCTGGAGAGTCAAGTATTGGACGAATTGAAAGGTGCTGTTGAGAGACTACAGAATGTATCTCATAAAGTAGCAACTGAGCTTTACCAGCAAGCTGGTGCCCAGCCAGGTGGAGAGCAAGAAGAACCTACTAAAGAGGAAACAGCTCAACAAGCAAAAGATAAAAAAGATGAAGATGTAGTTGATGCTGACTTCAAAGAAGTCTAAGGTTAGAAAATAAGTTTTTTGGGGAAGAGAGAGCTCTTCCCCTTTTTTTGTTTATAGAAGCTGAGGAAGTGACATGGCCAAAAGGGATTATTACGATATATTGGGCGTAGCGAAAAACTCGTCGAAAGATGAGATTAAAAAAGCTTATAGAAAAGAAGCTTTAAAGCACCATCCAGACCGCAACCCAAATAACCCTGAGGCCGAAGCTAAGTTTAAAGAAGCATCTGAAGCGGCCGAAGTTCTTCTCGATCAAGAAAAAAGAAGTCGATATGATCAATTTGGTCACGCAGGCGTAAACGGTCAAACCGGAGGCTTTGGTGGTGGTGGCTTTAGTGGCGACTTTGGCGATCTCGGCGATATCTTTGGGGATATGTTTGGAGATATGTTTGGCGGAGGCGGCGGTGGTCGTCGAACTCGCCGTCGAAGTGGAGGTAAACCAGGCAATGACCTCCAAGTTTCTCTTAGCGTTTCTTTTGAAGAAGCCGCTTTTGGGGCCGAAAAAACCATTTCAATTAACAAGCTTGTTGCTTGTGGTGATTGTCGTGGATCTGGGGCAAAAGACGGTGCGACTCCTTCAACCTGTGATGTTTGTCAAGGCCATGGTGAGGTGAGGCGTCAGCAAGGATTTTTTACTGTGGCAACGGCTTGTCCAAAATGTCATGGTACTGGTCAGATGATCACAGATCCTTGTGGTACTTGTCGCGGAGAAGGTCGTAAAAGTAAAAAAGTGGATCTCGCTGTTCGTGTTCCCGCAGGGATCGATATTGGTCAACGTCTTAAATTAGGCAATGAGGGCGACGCTGGAACTATGGGGGCACCATCAGGTGACCTTTATGTTGTTATTGATATTAAATCCCATGAAATATTTGAGCGCGATGGTTTTGATGTTCATTGCATTGTGCCTATTAGTTTTTCACAGGCCGCTTTAGGAGCATCTATTGAAGTCCCTACGCTTGACGGTAAAGTAGAGGTTAATCTACCAGAGGGAACTCAATCGGGGCGAAAAATGCGTCTTAGGGGCAAAGGGATACAAAAACTCGGAGGCTATGGAGTCGGTGATCAAATCTTAACGATTCACGTCGAAACACCAACTAAATTGTCCGAGGATCAACGAGAAATCTTTGAAAAATTAGCACATATCGAGGGATCTCACCATAGTAACCCAATGAGTCGAGGTTTTTTTGATAAAGTGAAGGAACTATTTCAATAATAATTGATTCAAGAATTGCCTTGATTTCACTTTCTCTCAAATAGGCCATAAAATAGGATAGTTCTATTTGAGGGGTAAATATGCGCAAATATCTTCTTTTGTTAATTGTAGGTCTTATTTTTTGGGGCTGTTCAGGAATTAGTTTAATAGACAAGCGGAGTGATCAGCTATATTCGCCTAACTTTCTTTTGAAGATCGGCTCTATTAAAAATCAGTATAAATTAGGCTTACTTGATCAGGCATTAAGTGAATTAAAGGACATACAGGAAGAAACTCTCTCTGATAGCGAAAAGGCCCTTAGAAGAAATTTAATTGGAGTGATTCTTTTTAGTAAAAAGAATTATGAGCAGGCCATATTCAATTTTGATTTGGCACTTAGTTCTTCAGAAGCTGATGACACTTTGACATCTCAAATCTTACTTAATCAAGCGCGCAGCTATTATAAACTTGGCTTTTTGGAAAAGGCATTTGATGGCCTAAGCAAGGTTGACCCAGATAAATTAACAGAAAAGGAATTGGGCAAGCATTCTATATTGATGTTTAAACTATCTCATGAGCTTGGTAAGGGCCAAGAAGCGGTTATGGCCCTATTGCGATATTTCGAAAATAAATCTCAATTAAGTGATTTAAAAAGTAATCCTTATTTTGAGTTTTTATTAAAAAACTTTCAAAAATTAGATGAAGGACAGAGACTTTCTATTTTAGAAGACTTTACAACGAAGCAATCACTAGTGGTCGGTTACCTAGGTTATTTGGAAGCGGAAAAATTATATTATAAAAATGAAAAATCTGGAGCAACAGATATTCTTAATTGGGTAACAAAACATTTTTATAAACATTCAGAAATTGAACTCCTCGTTAATAATTTTAAATTTCGGGTCGATAATTACGCTAAGGTGGAGCGCTTTAACATTGGAGTTGTCCTACCACTAACAGGAAAAAAAGCAGAGTTTGGTAAGCGCGCTTTAATGGGCCTTGATTCGGCATTAAGACTTAATAACCCAAATGGTAAGTTTAATATCATTGTTAAAGACTCTGAAGGTACTGGCGCTTTAGGTTCCTATAGAGTCAAAGAACTAATTGAAAGAAATTATGCTTCTATTATTATCGGTGGTTTATTTTCATCGGAGGCCACTAAAGAGTATTTAGAGGCCCGTAAGCACGGGGCCGTTTTTATTTCTCTTTCTCAAATATATTTGCCAAAAGAGCAAAAGGATCATTTGTTATTGGAAGTTCCAGGATCAGTTGAATCTCAATTGGGGCAGGTGTTCTCGGCCGACTTCTTAAATCAGTTTGGTAAACGAGCAGCGATTTTATATCCGGAAAGTGAGCGGGGTAAGGCCTACGTTAATGAGTTTTGGCGAAAAGCAAAATTAGCGGGCGTTGATATTACAGGTGTTATTCCCTTTATGAAAAATCAGACTGACTATAGGGAACCAGTTAAAAATCTTTTAGGCTTGAAATTTAAAAGAGAAAGAGAAGAGGAATTTCAAATTCTTAAAGAGATTTACTCGCTGGAGGAGAAACGTTCAGCGAGGCGTTTACAATTTCTAAAGCCGCAAGTTGATTTTGATTGGCTTTTTGTCCCGGCATTTCCAAATGAGGCGCTCCAGATTATACCATCCTTTGGTTACTTTGATGCGTTTGGTCTTAATATTGTTGGTGGCCCAAGCTGGAGGAGTAAAGCACTTTCTCGTGAGAGCTCTAAGTTTGGTAAGCTCCTATTCGTTGGGGATAATGTCTCTCTACCTAATCAAAGCTATATAAAGAATTTTATCTCTCTGTACAAGAGAAAGCCGCGGCTGATTGAAATGCGCTCATTTGATGCTCTAAAAATTGCCTTGTCGATGCTTGATATTGAGGAATTAGAGTCTAGGGATGAGTTAGATATGTACATTCGAACCAAGAGTTCCCTGAAGGGAATTACAGGCAATTGGCGACTTAGTGAAGGCGTGTGGCTGAAAGACCTTTTATCTTTGAAATTAGCGAAGGGTAGAATTGAACCGATTAAAGCTGAAGCCGAATATAAAGAGCCCCTATAAGGGGTTCTTTATTATTTTGCTAAGGCAATACGTCTTTTGATTCTTTCTTTCTTTTTTCTTTGATTTTTCTTTCTTTTCATTTTGAGAACAGAACTCTTTCTTCCTAGACCCATGATAGCTTCCTTTGGTTTTTTTGCAGCGTGTTTTAGCTAGATATTGTATTTCTTTTAACTAAAAACTGACCTCATGGCAAGGGCTCTACTCCTTTCATGGAGAGAATTTAGATAATTAGTTTGTCAGTAACTAAATAAGAATGGTAAATTTTCCTATTCTCAGCACTTTGCCGGGCCTTGAAAAGGAATTTTATATCTAGGGAAGGAGATTTATGACAGTCAAGAAGAGCGGCGCATCAAAAAAGAAGGCCACCAGTAAGAAAGCGGCTAAAAAGAAGGTGGCCAAAAAGAAAATAACCAAAAAGAAAGTGACCAAAAAGAAGGTGGCCAAAAAGAAAATATCAAAGAAAAAGGTCCTAGATCGAGAGATGATAGATGGTGTCCTGAAGGAAAAAACTATAACTGTCGAGAAGGCCAAAAAAATTAGTGCAAGGAATATGAGCGAATTAGTTCGTAAAAGCACTAAGAAGATTGCCAGCGATAGTCGTCGTAATACTAAAAAAACTCCACTTAAGGCGGACGTTCAGGCCAAAAAGGCCCTCATGAGATCACGGAGAATTCATGGGAATGAAGACAAAAGGCGTATTGCTATCGATATGCTTGAGCGTTATACAGGCCATAGTGTTGAAGATTTTCAAAAGCAGATTATACTCACCAATTTTCATTATTATGTAGAACGATTTAATACTTTAATGGATGATGCTCATTACACTCAGGGCTCAGCTTTTAAAGCTTCATCCTCTGAAAATGCCGGTGTCACTATTATTGAATTTGGTGTTGGTTCCGCTATGGCGGCACTGATTGGTGAATTGTTGGCAGTAGTAGATGCTAAAGCAGTTTTATTTTTAGGCCTATGTGGAGCGGTACACCCGTCATTAGAGGTGGGAGACTTTATCCTACCTATTGCTTCTATTCGTGCCGAGGGTGTGACAAGTCACTTTATTCCCTCACAAGTTCCAGCACTCCCTACCTTTAAAGTACAAAAATTTATAAGTAATATTCTTTGTGAACATTCGCTAGAGTATCGTACAGGTACAATTCACTCTACGGATTTTCGCTTTTGGGAATTTGACCAAAAATTTAAAAATAATTTAATCGAAGAAAGAGTCCTCGCTGTGGAAATGGAAACAGCGGCACTTTTCTGTGCATGTTTCGTGAGCAAAGTTAATATTGGCGCTCTTTTGTTAGTTTCTGATTGCCCTATGAAAGAAGGGGGAATTAAAACGAAAGCTTCGGCCAAAAAAGTGTTTAGAAAGTTTACAGATTTACATATTGAATTAGGAATTCAGGCCATGCATGATATTTCTGTTAGGGGTGAAACCATTAGACATTATCAATGGTAAAAAGAGGGAACATTTATGTTTAAAAAAGTATTAGATTGGTTTTCGAGTGATCTCGCAATTGATTTGGGGACGGCGAATTGCCTAGTTTACGCCAAAGATCGCGGTATTATTGTAAATGAGCCTTCCGTTGTTGCGGTTCATCAGGGGGTGAAAGGGGTAAGTAAGGTTTTAGCTGTCGGTGAGAAAGCGAAGGAAATGTTAGGCCGTACCCCTGGATCTATTAAAGCGATTCGCCCCATGAAGGATGGTGTTATTGCGGACTTTGAAGTGACAGGCGCGATGTTGAAATATTTTATTAATCAATCGTTTTCAGGTTCAAAGTTAATTAAGCCGAGAATTATTATTTGCATTCCTTTTGGTATTACTCAAGTTGAGAAAAGAGCGGTTAAAGAATCTGCAGAGCAAGCTGGAGCTCGCGAAGTTTATTTGATCGAAGAGCCAATGGCCGCTGCAATGGGTGCAGGTCTGCCTATTACGGAGCCATCAGGTAATATGATCGTTGATATCGGGGGAGGGACAACAGAAGTTGCAGTTATTTCTCTTGGAGGAATAGTCTTTTCTAAATCTGTGCGTGTCGCGGGTGATAAATTTGATGAAGCAATTACTCAATACGTTAAGAAGAAATATTCTCTTCTGATCGGAGAGCGAACTGCTGAAGCAATTAAAATTTCAATTGGTAATGCCTATCCATTTGATGAAGAAGTTAAAACTTTCGAAGTCAAAGGTCGCGATCTTATTGCAGGGGCCCCTAAGATTATCGAAGTGACCTCTGATGAGATTCGAGATGCTTTATCTGATCCTGTCGCCGAGGTTGTGGAGGCCATTAAAATTTCATTAGAAAAAACACCACCAGAATTAGCAGCGGATATTGTTGATAATGGAATTATTTTAGCTGGAGGCGGAAGTCTTTTGGCCAATTTGGATATTTTAATTAAGGAAAAAACAGGGCTACCTGTTTCCCTTGCTGAAGATCCTCTAACATGTGTGGTTCGCGGTTGTGGGAAAGCATTAGAGTCGATCGATCTGTTGAAACAGGTTACGACATTATCTTAAACTAGATAAATAAGATATGAATGGCTTTGTTGAAATAAACACTAAGGAAATTTATTTAAAGATTAAAGGTCTTTTGGATGAAAAAGGCCTTATTAAGCTTTGGAAAAAATCTCAAAAAAATCACGTTTATCGAATTAAAAGTGGTTTCGTTGAGCAGTCTGCTCAAGAGCTGGTTCTATTTTCAGAAGATGAAGTTGACGCGAAGTTGATAGGTGATGTTGTTTTTATGAGCTTCGTCTTTCGTGGAGTTAATTATTTCTCTCGGGGAACTCTTTCGGAATGCCCAGAAGGGCCGAAATTTATTTTCGAGCAAAAATTCTATCGTTATGAGAAACGAAAAAATGAGCGTCTACTTGCTTATCCGCACTTAGAGATATTTTTATTGGCAGAAATTGAAGACGAAATATTACAGCCTGATAATGTGGTCTTTTTAAGCAAAGAGAAAGAAGAGAAAAAGAAAAAGCTTGAAGAAGACCAAGAAAAAGCTTTAAAGATACTCAAAAAAATTCAAAGTGAACTGGGAGATGGGTTGTCTCCATTTAGAGTGATTGACCTGTCTTCAAAAGGTGTTTCTCTAAAATCTTCAAAAAGGTATCTCGACTTTTTCAAAAAAAAATTATCTCAAAATTTTACAGTGCTAATTGATGGCCAATTAATAACAGTGAATAATTTAAATTTGGTTTATATTGTTGATTTATTTAAAAGAGCTGATGAACCTCATCAATATAAAATAGGTCTTGAATTTGACGAATGTGAAAAATTAGAAAAAATAATCAACGAAAAGATTGATGAGAGTAATTTTTTATATGATGTAACAAGAGATAAAGAGTTTGAGACAATATTTACTTCATAATATTTTGATATTGGTGATAATCACAAGTTGCTCTTCTTCTGGTCGTCATAATTACAATAAACATTTTGGCAAAGAAAGGTACGTTTTAAAGGATAAGTCAGGAATATTTAACCTGGTTCTTGAAACGGGACATAATAAGGATCAACTAATTGTTAAAAAAAGGACTCTTGCCCAAGAGAACGGACAGATTGTTGAAAAAAGTGTCACCTTATCTAAGGTTGGAGTATTAGGGAAAAAATATACAATCTTGCGACCAGAGAAGGCCTATAACGAAGTCTGGCTCGCGGGAAAAAAATCTTGGTCTCGTCTTGACTTAGATACTAAAACTAAATCTTTTAAGTTGGCTTATTTTGATGGTGAATCAGGGGAGAAAAGGGAGGAGATAATTCCTTTTCTTAAAACTCAGGGCGCATTTTGTTTTTTCTCTCAAGTTGAAGAATGTGCTCTGGTCTCGAGCTTTCTTAGAAAAGCTATTTTAAGAAAGGCCGGCGTATTATCATTATCCCTTATTTTAGATGGCCATCCTTTTATTACTTACCAATATCCAACACTCCCCAATAAACTATTTGTACATTCTAAATTAGTGTACGATCAAGAATTGAAGGGGGGACTTCATCGCTTCTCCTTAAAGTCAGATCATTTTGTTATTTTCTATGTTTTTGATTCTCATTTAAAATTAAATGGAATCTATTGGGTGGCCGAAGGATTGAGTATCTCTAAGGAGTAGTGAGTAATACAAAACTTCTCTTTGGTTTTGTTGAAATTTAAGTTTAGGATATCTGTAGCGGCAAAAAATATCTAAATTACAAAGCACTCACTTATTGTCTTCGCCTATTCTGGTGCCATTTCGCCTATTTTATAATATTGTCTTACCTCCAATCTTATTGACTGCTCTTGTGGACCTTAATCAAGGGATGCCAGGAGTGATTATGGGTAAATTGGTGCTGAGCCAACAGATTTTGCAGGTCTTAGGAATAATTGAACTCCCTGGTAAAAAAATAGGGATTGTTGTAAAATTTCTACGACTTGGATATGTGATATGAGTATACTCGGACAATTTATAATGACAGGTGTAAGCGGAACTTCTCTTACGAAAGAGGAGGAGACGTTTATTCAATCAGAGAACATAGGTGGTGTCCTCCTATTTTCACATAACTTCGAAACTCCGGCCCAGCTCGCAGAATTGATTAACTCAATTCAGGCCCTCCGTGATGAGTACCCGCTGTTTATCGCTGTAGATCATGAAGGTGGGCGAGTCATTCGTTTTAAAAAGCACTTTACTCAGATACCGTCAATGCTGGATATCGCAAAATTGGATTCTCCAAAACTATGCTTCCATGTGGGTAGGATAATGGCCGAAGAACTAAGTGCGTGTGGCGTTAATGTCAACTTATCTCCTGTGTGTGATATTTTTAATAACCCCGCTAATAAAGTTATAGGTGATAGGGCCTTCGGTCGCACGGGCGAGGAAGTTTCTAAATATGTGACTTCTATGATTCGCGGTCTACAGACATCTGGGGTTCTCGGCTGTGCGAAGCATTTTCCTGGCCACGGCTCAACCTTTAAAGACAGTCATTTTGATATGCCTGTAGTGAAAAAATCGCTCGAAGAATTGGAAAAAGAGGAGTTTGTTCCGTTTGTAAGAGCAGCTAAGTCACGTGTTGAATTTATGATGATGGCGCATCTAATGGTTGATGCAATTGATAAAGAGTTGCCGACTTCCTTAAGTGCGAAGGCCTATAATCTGATAAGGAAAACGCTCAAGTTTAATAAGATTATTATTTCAGATGATATGCAAATGAAGGCGATTGATGATCGCTATTCAACTGAAGAAGCAGCAGTTCTCGCCATTAAAGCTGGAGCCGATATAATTGAGTACCGTGATATGGAAAAGGCGCAATTGGCGCTAGAGGCCTTGAAAGAGGCAAGGAAAACTCAAATACTCAAAAATGAGGTTTTAAATTTTAAATACCAAAGAATTATGGATTGTAAAAAGCAGCACTTTTCAGAGTATAAACCAGTTTATATCCCCGAAATTACGAAGGCCATTCGGTCTAAGGCCAATGATGTTTTTATGAAAGATCTGATCTCTCGCATTCAAGCCGCGAGTGTCGAAGGCGCATAAGGCAAGAGTTACCCTTAAGAAATGATTAATGCAATGTGGTAAAATCTAGTGACAACACATTGGAATTATTATGTTAGTTTTTTGGGGTTCCATTTTTCTTTTTGGCCTTTCGGTTTTTTTAATAACCATCCAAATGTTTTTGGATGAAGACGAATTCCAGGCGCAGGATAAACTTGATGATGGTGTTAGTAAGTCCGAACTGGCGAAACATGGTTTAATCTTACGCTACTCCCGTCCGTTCTTCCGTCGTTATGTAAGCCCAATTGTCGGGTCAATGAAAAATAAAAAGAAAATTCGAGATCGTTATAAAAGACCTTTGGCCAACGCTGGCCTAAAGGACATTTTATCTCCAGAAGAATTATATTCTTTTAAAATATTCCTGATTTTAGGTTTTCCCATTATGTTTCTTTTTTTGAGGTGGTTTTCTGCTGCCGATTGGGATTTAAGTTTTGTTTTTATTGTGGCCGTGGTGGGATTCTTCTATCCCGATATTTGGATCAAGGGAAAGATTGATAAAAGACAAGAGGAGGTCATCCTTGCGATGCCATTTTGTATTGATATGTTGGCCTTGTCTGTAGAGGCGGGCCTAGATTTTGTTGCAGCAATGGCAAAGGTGATTGAAAAAGCTAAGCCAAGTCCACTGACGGAAGAGTTTCAAACAATGATTAAAGAAATTCGGGTTGGGGCAAGCCGAGCAGAGGCCCTGAGAAACCTTAGTTGGCGGATAAACTTAATTCAGGTTTCCTCGTTTTGCGCTACTTTAATTGCTGCTGACTCTGTCGGGGCATCGATTGGTCCTATCCTTAAGGCCTTGTCAGTAGAAATAAGACAGAAGAGAAGTTCAGACATTGAAAAAAAAGGGGCCACTGCTGCAACAAAAATTCTTATACCAATGATGATATTTATCGTACCTGCAGTTCTTTTAACGGTGGTCGCACCTCTTGCCTTTGAAGCGATGGGGATAGGTCAATGAAATTATATAATATAACGACTCAAGAAGGGACATTAATACTTGCTAATGTGAAGTTGGCCGTTAGCTTTTGGGATCGACTAATTGGACTTATGTTTAAAAAGAAAATGAAAGGTTATGAAGGTTTGATTATTGAAAATTGTAATTCTGTACATACCTCCTTTATGGCATTTGATTTGGATGTTTTCTTCTTTGATAAAGATTGGACTCTTTTAAGGTCAATAGAGGGATTAAAACCATGGAGAATAACACCATTTGTTTTTGGGGCGAAACGTTGCTTGGAAGTAGAGTCAGGAAAACAATTAAAGTTTAAAATGGGTGAAAAGGTGGAATTGAAATGTTTAAACTAGTTGTCATCGCAGGTAAATTGAGAGGACAGGAATTCGAACTCGAAAATGGTGAAAATGTTATCGGACGTGATGCCGATTTAGAATTATCAATTCCTATTGAGGGTATATCAAAAAGACATTTATCTCTTACTGTATCTGAGGATAGTGTTTATATAAAAGATTTAAATAGCTCTAATGGTACATTTATTGATGGGAAGGCCATAAGTTCGCGAACCATAGAGAATGGGGATAAGATCGCAATACCGGATTGTATTTTACAATTGGTCTATGTTGAAGACCGTAAAGTGATCGTTAAGAAAAAAATTGTTATTGAAGAAGAAGATCAAGACTCTTATTTTAAAGGAGGTACACCTCCAGAAGAATTACCTCGAAAAATAATTTGGTACTTTAAATATCGCTTAATGAATCTCCTTCATGGGATAAATGAAGAATATGAGTGGAAAGGGCTACTCGGCTGTTGTTTGGCGGTTTTTTGTTTGGTGACGATTACACTAGTTATTTTTCCTGTCATCCAAGAAAATAACAAAAAACTGTTGATTGAAACGGCAAAGAGAGCTGCCCATTTTGCAGATGAGATCGGTCGCCTTAATAGTCGGGCCCTCGAACAGCGTGTTTTAGATAAAGTAGACACAAAGTTTATGGACGATGAAAGAGATGTTTCATTTTATCGTTTATTTGACCTTGAGGGAAGAATTGTCAGACCATTTGATAAATTAAACTCTTATATTGAAGATACTTTTTCAATTCGTTCTCGTGATTGGGCGGTAGAAACATTATCCAACCCTGACCTTATTTTGAAAACTTACCTTGGCAATGACGAAATTGGTGTTGCTAAGAAAATTATGGCATTTAATTCTAAAACAGGGAGAAATGAAGCGGTAGGAGTCATTGCAATTCGCTTTAGGCCCGCAACTTTAAAAGTAGAGGGTTCAGATACGAGGATGGCGTTTGCACAATCTTTGATTACCAGTACATTGATAGGTTTATTATTTTTTGGAGTTGCCTACTTTTTAACACTGAGGCCAATTGAGGAATTAAACTATCAAATTGAAGAATCGTTAAGAGGGAAGAGAAAAAATATTGAGTCTAAGTATAAAATGCTCGAGATGACGAGTTTGAAAAATACAATTAATGCTCTTTTGCAAAGAGTTCGCGATGCAAGTAGTGAAGAGCAAGATGAGTTTGAAGAAGTAGAAGCGGATGATGCTTATGTCATGCAACTCGCAGAGTTTATGAGAGGGTCTGGTATCGCAACAATGGTTTTGGATTCAGAAAAAAATTTATCTTATATAAACTCTATAGCTGAAGACCTGGTTGGTATTAGAGAATCTACCGCACAGGGAGAAAACCTCTTAGATTGCTCTAGAGAAAAGGGCTTTGCAGCAACAGTTAGAGAGCTATGTGATAATTCGGCGAATAATAATGGTACTCACCAGTTCGATCATTATGAATTAGGGGGTGTTCCACATAGTATAAACGTGGTGTCCTTAATGGGAAAAGATAGTTTTGCTAAAGCATTTTATGTGACTTTTTTAAAAGATGAATAATTAGTATGAGCAATGAGCGAGTAAAGGTATTTAGAAATTATGCAATGCCGGAGACCGAAGGGTCTCATCACCGTTTATTGTGTATGACTGGAAAAAACAAAGGATTATCTTATGTTTTTTCCAAGAAAAGAGTGGTTTTAGGGAGAGGTAATAAAGTTGAAATTCAAGTTTATGATAATAAATCGAGTCGAGAGCATGCAGAGTTAGTTCTTGTTGAGAATCAATATTTTATAACAGATCTTGGTAGCCAAAATGGTGTTTATGTAAATGATTTAAAAATTACCCAGCACCAATTGAGTGATGGTGATGTCGTTGTTATCGGTAAAACTGTTTATAAATACAATATATTAAAAGTTGAAAAGCAATTAATAATTTCTCCTGAAGACAAAGTCATGGAGCATGAAGAAGATGAATTAAGCGTTATCAAACCAGGAAAAGAAAGAAAAAAAAATAAAAAACTTCTTCTCTACGCATGTATTGTTCTTGGAATATTGATGTTGCTTCCAACTGAAAGTGAAAAAGAAAATAAAAAGAGTAGAAGTCAAATTGGACCGAACGAACATAACGCAACCCCCATGGTCGGGGCAGCGCCAGATGTATACTCAGATTTAGATCCAGAAGTTCGAGAGAAATTGGAAGCTTATATTCATAGAGGGCAAAGAGAATTTAGAGAAGGGAATTTTTTTAGAGCGATTGAGCAATTTAACTTGGCCTTAATTTTAAGTCCTAGTGATGGCCCCGCGAGTTTTTATCTAGAAAGAACAAAGCAGCGACTGGATGAGCATATTGTCGCCATGTTTGAAAAGGCAGCTCGCGATGTTGACGCTTTAAAATTTAAATCATCGATGATTACTTATTGTTCAATTATCTCATTTTTAAGTGATTACCCAGATGACAAGAGGTATTTAGATGCTCAAAAAAGGATAGAGGTTTTAGAAGAAAAATTAGGGATGGTTAAAGGTGAATTTAAGTGTTTATAGGTCGAATGATTTAGTATCAAATCATGACTTTCAATCATTGATTGATGTTAACGATGGCACAAGCTTTGAGTTATTCATTGGGCGCGCCCAATCTTCTCATATTATTCTTGATGACATTGTAATTTCTCGGGAGCATGCCAAGCTACAATTCGATGGCAAGCAATGGCGGATTATAAAGTTATCTGATTACGATAATTTGGTAATTAATGGCAATATAATGAGGGAAAAAGTCCTAGAGGGAGGGGATGTCATCAATATCGGCCCCTTTAAAATTAATATTGATAATATGGTTAAGGCAATTCCCTCCAAAACAAATGATAACAACTTTACTGATCCTTCAATAACACCAGATCTTACCCATGGTGATGTACCTGAATACGATGCTGGTAAACCACTCGATCGACAATCTATAAATGAAGATGCTTCTCAAAGTACTGAGGAAAATGATTCTTTTGAACTTAAATCTAGCACACCTGAGGAAGACCTTGGTGAGATTGATAATGAATTTGAAATGGTTGAAAATGAAGAGCAATCATTTGCCGAAAATTCATATAATAATGATTTTGATTATGAAGATGAGGTAGAGGCCGAGGAGCAGGAAGAGCAAGCGGAAGAACAAGAGGAAGAACAAGAGGAAGAACAAGAGGAGAGCTTTAATGACTTTAGTGATGGCCTTGAGGGCGATGACTTTGAAATAGAAGCTGTCGATGAAGACAAAACTCAGTTTATTAATAATTTTGCGAGTTATACTTTAGAAATTCATGGGCAATTTGCACCTTTTGACCAATTTAATGTTCCAATAGGAGACTCCTATATCGGCAGGGATCCTATTAAATGCCAGATCATTTTAAATGATGAGGAAGTTTCTTCTATTCACGCTTCCATAAAAAGAACAAGTTTAAATTGTGTTTTTTCAGATGAAAATTCTTCTAACGGTTCAATTGTTAACGGTAAGCGTGTAAATAGAGTTGAGCTTGGCCATGGTGATGAGATTGTTATTGGTAGCACAACATTTATTGTGCATCTGACATCGGAGTTTTTAAAGCAGGAAAATCAACGCCTGATGCCAGTCCCAGATAATCAATTTCGCGAGGTCCAGGAAATAGTCGAAGTCTCAGAAGATTTTGAAGAAACGGAAATCAATAATACTCCTCAAAGTAAATTTTCGATAGAGGCCCTAAAAACAGCATGGGCCGATCCTGCACAACGAAAGAAAATCATTATTTATGGATTTGTACTAGTCGCATTATCATTCTTATTTGAAGAGGACCCCAAAACAAAAAGGAAAAAGAATCCTCAAAATGACATAACTAAAAAAGTCACTGCGCCCATAACAAAGCCGAGTGAGAAAAAACTCACCATAGAGGAGTCCGAGTTTGTCGAAGCAGAGTACTTATTAGCAAAGTCCAAGATTGGAGTTGGCAAATATGATGAAGCAATCCAGTCTTTAGAGAAAATTTTTCGGCTAACTGATAAGTATAAAAATTCAAAACAATTATATGCAGTTGCTAAGTTGGGTTTGAAAAATCTTGAAATTCTTGCTCAAAAGGAAAGAGAAGAAAAGGAAAGACGGGAAATTCAAGTAAAGGTAAAAGACCTTATCTCTAAAGCTAAAAGCGCTGTGAAAGAAAAGAAATCAGAATTAGCAGAGGCCATGTTTGCCAGAATTTTAGAATTAGATCCAGAAAATTTTGACGTCCCACAATTGAAACTTGAACTCGACGCATATAAGAGAGAGCAGGAAAGATTAGCTGTAGAAAAAGCACAAAAAGAAGCTGAACGAAAAAGGCAGGTCGATGCAATGGCCCCTGGTAAAAATGCGTTTATACAAAAAAAATGGTTTATGGCCGTTATAAATCTTGAAAAATTTGTAAAGATTGCTGGATTAGATGAAGATTTGTTGAAGGAAGCTTCTGATATGTTGGCACAATCAAAAGATGGTCTTTCTAATTTAGTTGACCCTCTTAAAGGCAAGGCCAGGTCATTAAAAGAAGGACAGGATTTAAAGGGAGCTTACGAGCATTATAAGCAGGTTTTAAAACATGATCCTACTGATGAAGAATCACTTAATGAAATGAGTGCGATAAGAGAAAAGCTCAAGATTAAATCACGGAAGGCCTACCGAGAAGGCTTAATCTTTGAATCGTTAAGTGACTTTCAAGAGGCCAAGCAAAACTTTTTAGAAGTTCAGCAAATATCACCAAGTGATAGTGATTATTATCAAAAGGCAACTGACAAGCTTAAAGAATATGTGGAGTAGTGATGGTTGAATTGGAAAAGTTTTCACTGGTTAGTGATAAAGGGCCTTATCTCAGCATAAATGAAGATGGGGCCGTTGTTGATGTTGAAAATCAATTGTATTTTCTATGTGATGGATTTGGTGGCAGCAATATTGGAGATAAGTATGTCGCAAGAGTCGAAAAAAAACTAAATGATTTTTATAACGGATTTATCACAGATCCCGATAAAACCTTACCCTATCTTTTTGACCCTCAGTATCTTTTGGCCACAAATATTATACAAAACGCACTCATTCATTCTCATAAAGATCTATTAGAGGAAAATTCAAGTCGTAAAAGCAATGAAAAGGGTGGGGTTGCTGGTGTTTTTGCAACATTGTCTGACGATATTTTATCTCTTCTCTCTATAGGCAATTGTAAATGTTATCTTTTGCGCGATGGAAGTATTTCTTTATTAAACCAAGTCCAAACGTTTTCAGATTTTTCCAATTATCAATATAAAGATATTGCAAATACTTTACCTCTTAGTGGGTTAGGCGTTTTCGAACATATCAAAATTTCTGTACGAGAAGTGAGACTTAAAAAAGATGACGTTTTAATGCTTTTAAGTGATGGGATATATGGAAAGCTGAATGAAACTGAGCTTATGAGTGTGATGCTGCGTCCCGGTATCAATTTTAGAGAATGTCTCGATAAGTTAATTTATATGGCAAATGCGAAGGGTAATAAAGATAATCAAAGTGGTGTTATTTTAAAATTTTCCTAATGTGTATCCTTTTTGTCGGTTTATCCAAAAGTTGCATAGATTACAAGAATAGGTGAAAATATCATAGAGGTAATTTAATGAGTTCTAAAATTTTAGTTGCTGATGATAGTTTAACGATTCAGAAAGTAATAAATATTACTTTGGCCAATAGTAATTATAAGTTGGTGGAAGTACTTTCTGCTGAAGATTTAATTCAAAAGTTAAGCGAAGAGCAATTTGATTTAGTTCTTTTAGATTTTAACCTATCCGAAGACAAAAACGGATTTGAATTATCAAAAGAAATAAAAGCTTTATCTCCACTAACTCAAATTTTGGCGATGCTGGGTACTTTTGACACTATAGATGAGAAAGAGCTACATGAATGTGGTGTTACGGAAAAAATCGTTAAACCATTTGAAAGTGGTAAATTCATAAAAAAATGCCAAACACTTTTGGAATCTAAAGAAAAAACGGTTGATATCGAAGAACAAATTTCTGATCAAATGAATAGGCCAGTCAGTGAAGATAAATTTGAAACTGATAAGGAAGAGTTGAATCTTCTTGATGATGATGATGACTTATCAGATGATTGGGAAGTCGATTCTCCAGACCTTAATGATTCGTCAGATGACCACTTACGAGAGGCCATTAAGTTAGATAAAAAACTGAATCCATTGGCCGAAGAATTAGAAGGGTGGGGAATTCCAATACCAGGAGTCATTGGTAAAACGGAAGATCAAGCCGCTATTTTTCCTCCTCTTATTGAATCCCAAGAAGGAGATAAAGAAGAGGTTAGTTTTGAGGGTAGCGAAGCTCAAAGGGAAGAAAAAGAAGAGATTAGTTTTGAGAATAGTGAAGTTGAAGAGGTAGATGAAGAAGAGATTAGTTTTGAGAATAGCGAAGCTCAAAAGGAAGAAAAAGAAGAAATTGATTTTAACGATATTGAAATTCAAGAGGAAGAACAAGAAGAGTTGGCTTCAGAAAATATAGAAGCTTCAGAAATGTTTGAACTCTCTCCAGAAGAAGTCGCTGAAGAACCTAACGAAATTTTTGGTGTTGCAGAAGAAATTGAAAATGAAGTTTCTCCGGATGAGTTTTGGGCAGCAGAGGAGGAGAGTCAGTCGGAAAATGAATTAGGGCCGATACTTGAGTTTGATTCTAAATCTGAGGCCGAGGTTACCACTGGTATCAATGATAAGGCCGGCTCTCTGGAAACAGATATAGAGACTTATCCAGGATCTCATATTCAGAAGGACCCTGAGCTTGTTCAGCAGCAGGTAAGTGTAGATGAAATCATTCAAAAAATAATGCCTGAAATCGAGGGCATTATAAGAAAAGTATGCCATGAAGCAGTTGAAAAAGTTGCTTGGGAAACTATTCCTGACCTTGCAGAAAATTTAATTAATAAAGAAATCGAGAAAATCACCAGGAAAATTTCAGATAGTGAACAAGGGCACTAAGTCCTTAAAAAGGTCTTAGACTGCCAGTAAGAACTTTTTTAACAATGTCCTCTTGCTTAATTAAAGCTTCACCATTTTTTCCAATCCCCATAAATTGGCCGATAGTTTTATGATCAAAGTCTAAAATGGTCACCTTTTGATTGATGTGCTGGCAAAGTGAGTTCCATTGTTTTTGAACTTCCTCAGAAGAGAGTCTGTTTTTTAAAATAAATTGATAAAGGTAATAACATATCTCTTTTTTGGGTTGTTTGAATTTAGAAGTATTAATAGGGATGCTGTTCCATTGATAGCCATTTTGGGAATCGCTATTTTTAATATTGTTATTGATATTAAGACCTATCCCAACCACTAATTGTTGGGGTGAAATCATCTGTAGAAGGATACCACCCAACTTTTCAAAATTACGGTTAACAATATCGTTTGGCCATTTCAAGTAAATTTCTTG